>CAYYAH010000030.1:0-12502 GCA_964470075.1 uncultured Candidatus Poseidoniales archaeon | reverse complement strand
AAATAGCCCTCGTCTGCCATTCCATCACCCTACCTTCGCAAGCAAAGGTAATAAATCCCGAAAGACCATGTTATTTAAGCGTGACAGTATAAACAAAACCTCCTAATCGACGCACTGAAAGCCACTCTACTCAGAAATGAGCATTGAGAATGATGAAATAGAGCCTTGTATTGACACAGACTGAGGACGGTGAGTGTATATGTCGGAAAGTTGGCCCCCCGAGCATATTTCGCTGACCCCCGGGAAGAGGGTGCTCTTTCTGACAAAGGATCTAGATCTTATCCGAAAGCAACTTTACGAGGGATTGAATCTACGGATGGAGGACCTCGAAGTAAATGATCTACTGGATGATATCAATACTGACGTGATGACACCTGCTTGGGTCTGTTTCGACCACGATCCTGCAATCTTGGCGGAGAATGCATACGCGGGACTGATACAGGAAGGTCGCCGTGTCTTTGAGCCGAGAGCTTTGATGGATGGTGACTTCGAGGTAATTGTAAGTGGTCATCGAAAGGGAACGGGGAGCAGCAGAGAAACCGCTGCCCAATGCGAGAGATGGTCTGGTATTCGGATAGTGATTGCTGCTTCCTTTGCTCCCATTCACGAGCGTAACAACATCAACCTTGGTCAGTTGATGGGGGGCCATGTGATGCTTGAGCGATTACAAAACGGAGAGAGTATAGATCTAACCGAGTTCACAGGAAAATACGACCCGGTGACTCGACTAATTGTAGAGAATGGTGGCATCTTTCCCTTTGCTAAGCGATTGAGGTCTGGAGAAGTGGGATTGCCTGTGGTTAGCACCGAGCCAATCCCAATGACGATGGCTGAGAAGATGATTTCTAACAAGTTGCTCGGCCAGAATGGAATGAAAGGGTATGTGAAACCAGGAGATGCGGTGCTTGCACAAGTTGATGGAGGGTATTCTCACGAATTCACCACCGCTCAAGTACACAACTTCCTAGCTGCAGAGTATGGTGAAGATTACTCATTACCAAATCCCCCAAAGTTCGCGGTGTTCGAAGATCACCTGTTGTATGCAACGGGAGTTGCAAGGTTCGCCCGGTTCGAAGATAAAATTCAGACCTTGCGTGACTTGCAGGTCTCGTTCCAGCAGCACACAGGAGTTAGGGATTATTCAGCTGTGAACGGAGTTAGTCCGGGCATATGTCACCAAGTCGCGCGAGAGGAATTCATCGATGTGGGTGACTTCATCCAAGCAACCGACAGTCACACCTGCATGGGTGGTGCCAGCAATGCTCTGACATATGGAGTTGGTTCGACTGAATACGCCAATTTGGTCCACAACCAATTCGCATTCGTCAAAGTTCCAGAAAGTATTCGCTTCGAATTGGTTGGAAGTCTAGATCCTGGTTGTACAGCAAAAGATGTAATTCTGCATATTCTTTGGAAGTATGCATCTCAGTCTGACACCCTAGACCGTTCTATGGAATTCGGTGGCCCTGGGTTATCTTCACTATCCATGGATGAGCGAGCGACTCTCTGCAATATGGCGACAGAGTGTTCTGCAAAGACTGGAATCTGTGAGCCCGATGAATTGACTGTTGAGTGGTTGTTGGATAGGCGCGATGAATTGACAGAAGATGAGATTCGATCTGCTTTCGTTCTTCCAGATGAAAATGCGGTTTATCACGGAGGTGTGCATACAATTGACCTGTCTGCAATTCGCCCAATGGTAGCACATCCTGGAGATCCCGATGCAGGAATCCCATCCGACCCGACAAATGGAGCATACATCGAGGACTTGGGAGATGTGAAAATAGACATTGCATATGCTGGCTCTTGCACCGCCGGCAAGGATGATGATTTTGCATACTACGCAATGGTAACTCAGGCCGCTCTAGATGCTGGATTGACAGTAGCAGATGATGTAGATTGTTACATCCAGTTTGGTTCTAAGGCAGTCAAGGATTTGTCAACGCGAAATGGATGGAGTGATTTGTTCGAGCGTGCTGGTGTCAAACTCATTGACCCGGGTTGTGGTGCCTGCATTGGTGCTGGGCCAGGCGTTTCTGAGTTAGAAGGTCAGGTCACAGTGTCAGCAATAAATCGCAATTTCCAGGGGCGTTCGGGTCCGGGCAGGTTGTATCTCGCAAGCCCTCTAACTGTTATGGCTAGTGCTTTCACAGGCAAGATTACTGCTTGGCATCCAGATTTATTTGCACAGAGTTAAGAGCGTTCTTAGTCCGGGGCCTGACATCCAATAGAGGCCCCATGCCATACGGGTATGGGAGGACCTGATGGAGGGTTGCGAATGAGTGAGGAAAATCCACCACACGGAAAGCAGAAACAAATAGCAATCAGCGAATTTTTCGAGAAGAACAAGCACTTTCTCGGATTCGATTCCCTGCAGAGATCGTTAATCACCGCTGTGAAAGAAGCCGTAGACAATTCTCTCGATGCCTGTGAAGAAGAAAGAATTCTTCCAGACATCAAAGTCGAGATAAATCGGCTCAAGAGCGACCGGTTGGAATTGATTTCCCAAGACAATGGTCCGGGCATTCCGCGCGGTTCAATAGAGCACGTATTTGGGAAGTTCTTACTCGGTTCCCGGTTCCACGCCATACGCCAGACAAGGGGACAGCAAGGAATTGGAATCACGGGCGTTGTGATGTATTCCCAACTTACTACTGGTGGTAAGACCAGTGTCATCTCTAAGGTGAAGGAGGATTCTTCGGCGGTCTATGTAGACCTCGGAATTGACACGCGCAAAAACAAGGCAATCAAGTCCGGTGAGTGTAGAGATATCTGGGTCGATGAATCGACTGGTGAGGAGGTTGCGCATGGCCTTAGAATCAGGACCGAGATGAAGGCCAAGTACCAGAGAGGGAGACAATCGGTCTACCAATATCTGAGAATGACTTCGATTGTCAATCCACACGCATCAATCAGTCTAGTCGTGCGAAATCGTGAGGGGGAAGTAATCGAGGAAGGGCATTGGCCTCGAACCACAGACAGATTGCCTGCTGTGGTGGAAGAAATCAAGCCACATCCGCATGGCATTCACCTAGGCACGTTGCAGAGGATGCTGAGAGAGGCAGAAGAGAGGAAGATGACTTCCTTCCTTCGACACAACTTCTCAGGAGTCAGTATGCGGGCCGCTAGAGATATTCTAGGCAAATCAGAATTGGAAGAGAGTAGGCAACCTAGGAGAATAAAGGCTGAAGAAGCCCAGAGAGTTCTCGACTCTTTCCAGAAGGTCAAACTCCTGAACCCACCAACTGATTGTCTTTCCCCAATCGAAGATTTGCTAATCAAGAAGGGACTCTCGAAGGCGATTGATTCCCGCTTCGCATCGACAGTAACCAGAGAGCCTAGAGTCAGTCAAGGGAATCCATTTCAGATAGAGGTTGGTTTGGTGTTTGGAGGAGATATGGCCGCTGACGGCCCGATTGAGATACTGCGATTTGCAAATAGAGTTCCCCTGATGTATCAGCAAGGAGGGTGCTTGTTGACCAAGGCGATTGAGGCCGTGGATTGGAAAAGGTATGGACTTGACCAGCCCGGCGGAAAGGGCATACCCAAGGGCCCTGCCGCCGTACTAGTCCATCTCGCCTCAACAAATGTGCAATTTACCAGCGAAGCTAAGGAGGCTGTCGCTACCAATGAAGAGGTACTCGAAGAAATTCGTCGGGCCTTGCTCGAGGTCGGGCGCGGATTGAAGGGGCATCTGAAGAAGAGCTCTCAGAGAAAGAAGGCACGAGAGAAGTTTGAGTTGATCAATATAATACTGCCAGAGATTTCGAAGAAGTCCTCGGAGTTGCTCGGTAGAGAGGAGCCGGATCTGGCCCCCGTAATCACACAGATCATGAACGCAGTGTTCTGTGAAGAGGAGTTGGGTTGGGACAGCGAGAGAAGGCTCGCTACCTGTGACATCACTGTGTTCAATTACACAGCAAGGGCGAGGGCATACACAATCCTCGCTAAATGGCCTGAGTCCGAGGTAGTTCGTATGGAGTACAACCCCCTAGGAGGAAGGAAGGAAGCTCGGGGCCTCTGGGCTTGGAGACTCGATACTCTAGACCCCGGTTCGTCTGCTACCATCTCATTTACCTTGTCGGGTTTGAGCAAAGGCGACTGGAATGACACCGAGATTTTCTTCCGTGGTAATGGTGACATCATAGGAGCCGATCGCATAGACGAGAAGTTGCTCGAAGAGTTGCGGAATCGTGAGGCTTTGGACGCAGCCGTTGAAGAGGCTCGAGTGATAGAAGACCCGGTTGTAACGGGCCTGTCCGAGAGAGACGATTCAGAAGGCGGTGTTGAGCCGGATTTGGGCTCCCTTGTAATCGACCAGGGGGTGGATGAATGAGCATTAGTGACAGGAAGTCGAAAGAGGATGTTATCGAGGCTCTGCACAATGTGGCAGAAGAAATGCATGACAAGATGCTGAAGGGAATTGCCCCAACTATGACTCTACCAGTTCGGTCGAAGAGCAATATTGGATTCGATGACAGGTTGGGGGTCTACAAGTATGGCAAGAAGAAGACGGTGCGTGATGCCTCTAGTCTGGGCTCTGCGAGACAGCTTCTGCGCTCTCTTCATGTGACTGAATTCATCGAGAGTATGATCAATAGTGGTAAGTCCTCCACTCTCAGAGAGATGTATTACATCTCAGAAGCATGGGGTAACGGCAAGTTTCACTCTCAAAACGAGAGCAACAACCTAGCTGAGGATCTAGAAATAGTTACCAAGTGCTTACGTGAGGATTTCAAACTTAGACCAGAGGAAGATGGTGCCCGAATCATTGGTAATGTCACCTTTGAAGAGAGGAATAGGCGCGGCGACTGGATGCGAATAAACTGCAGGGATGACGTGGGTGACTCTGGATACGGCGTTCCCTACAACGTAGAGTCGGAGAAATTGCGTCTGATCGATGAAGACATTGATTTTGTCATGGCAATAGAGACGGGTGGTATGTTCGATCGGTTGATAGAGAACGGATTTGATGAAGAGGCCAGATGTGCCCTAATCCATCTCAAGGGACAGCCGGCCCGTTCCACCAGACGAATCATGAGGAGGATGAGCGATGAATGGGGTAAGCCAGTCGTGGTGTTTGCTGACTGCGATCCTTGGTCGTTCAGAATCTTCGCTAGCATCGCTTATGGTGCAATCAAAACCGCGCATATCTCTGAATATCTGGCAACCAAGGGGGCAACCTACCTAGGGATAACTGCGGACGATATCTTAGCCTATGACCTACCTAGTGATGATTTGTCAAAGCAGGATGTGGGGGCTCTTGAAGCGGAGCTGAGTGATCCTCGTTTCTCATCTGGATGGTGGCAGCAGCAGATTGAGTTGATGCAGGAACTTGGTAAGAAGTCAGAACAGCAGTCTCTTGCTAAGTACGGTCTTGACTTCGTGACTGATACCTATCTCCCCGAAAAGCTAGCACATCCTGATATCGGTCTTGGATATTGATTCAGAAGCCTGATATCGAGGCTTCCCCACCTGCGCTCATGACCGTGTCGACCATGCAGTGGGCAAAACGTCTGACTGGAGTCTCGGTTCTATTGCTGCTAATCGGAGTGGTGTCGTACTACTTTGCAATGCCGGCGATGTTTGAGGAATTGGACCCGGCGCAGAACAACATGCTGGAGCTTGGGCCCGGAGAGGATGGACAAGTCGAAATTGAGGATTTGGGAGAGTATGTCGCTCTGAGATTAGAAGGGGAGAATGATGCAGACCTCAGACTCGTAAATTCAGATGGACAGGTGGATACTGGTTCGAAGCCTTCAGCAATCGATATCACTAGGACAGGTGAGGATGGAACATTGTATGTCCCTGTAAGGGTGTTCAGATCCTCTGCAGCTGGAGAATACACTCTGTTCAATGACGGGGAAACGACTCTGTGGTTAGTTGATGATGTATCAGCTCAGTCTGCCTTGTTCACCAAGCCATGGTTCGTGGTGATGACGGTGGGTTGTTGTCTGGGCCCTGTATTCGGAGTGGTCGGATTGATTCTGGCTTTGATTGGATGGGGAAGTCGTGGCAAGGAGAATGTTCCAGTAGTGCTGGACACCCAAGGTAGATTACCCACCACAGATGAGTTGTATCGGCAATATCACAACATGGAAGTAGAACCGGAAAATGATGTCCCAGATCCGTTCGCCGATACGGGGCAAACAGAATCAAGCGAGTCGGAAGACCGCGAGGAGTCGTCAAGTGAGGAGTCTGGGCATGACTGGAAGGGGTGGGATGAGGGTTAGTCATCCCGTCTTTGGAATACTGTCATCATTACTGTTGCGGCCAAACACCCTGCTCCGATGAAACCAATTGTTCGTCCTACGGAAGAGACTTGTTCGCGTAAGTCGCGAGCGTCTTGGCACTGGCCCTCATCGGCTCCGATTAACTCACCGAGGGTCCCGATATCGTCATCGCATTCCTCGCTAATCCTCTCATTTAGGTATTCATCAGCATAGGATGCAGCGAATGACAGTGCTATGAGTAGAATTCCGGCTATGGTCAGGACTGTCAGAAACACAGTCTTGGCTGCCCCCATGATGTGTTTCATCGATTCGAATGATATTATCCTATGCTCAAGTTGGGTTTTTAGAAGGCCTCCACTACCCAACCTCAGGTTGGGAAGTACATGGTCGGTTTCGATGAGGCTCTCAGTATACTAGAGAACCCCACTCGCAGACAGATTCTGCGGAAGCTGGTGAAGGAGCCGCATTACTCCCTTCAGCTGTCAGAATTGCTAGATGTCAGCCAGCAGGCCGTGGTCAAGCACCTCAAAGTACTGGAGGAAGCCGGATTCGTAGATTCAGAAAAAGTTCCGTCGGAAAGGGGAGGGCCTCCTGCCAAGATGTACCGAGTCAATCAGTCGTTTTCACTTCGTTTGGATCTGGGCCCAGATTTGTTCAGAGCAGAGCATCGAAAGATTCCTCCTGGAGGTCCTATGCGTCTATCCAATCGTCTGCCTGATGAGTTGGATGCTGTCGTCGACCGTCTCGGGACGCGGCGTAAGATACCGATGGGTGAGGCCATGGGTATGCTGTCTGAGTTAGACATGGCCCTAGAGCAGATTGATGAGCGAAGAGATGCTATCATCGCACTTCACCAACAAGTTATGCGCAAGGTTTCCCCAAGTATTTCTGAGGGTTCAGATACCTATGAGGAGAGGCAGCTGGCTCACGCCATGATGAATGAGCCGAGAAGGCCATTGGACCTCGATGCTTTCTCACAGGGATTGCGAATCAGATCGGATGATGCTGAGAAGATGATGGTCGAAATCAGAGAGCGTTTGCTACGCGAGTTTGCATCTGGCCAAGGCAGCCTAGTGGCTGCAAGGGAGGGTACGCCTCTTCCTTGGTGGTTGGCTCGTTAATCAGAAGATGAGATCATCATCATCTATATTGGAGAGCATGCTTGTCTTCTCTGCGTAGCGCAGCTTTGCCTCTTCTCTGCGACCTCTCATCACCACTACTACGACGCCTAGGAGTGCTAATGTTGCGCCGACAATAAGTGTCGGTACAGTGAACTGGGCGATGATTTCGATGCCGACATCGAGCGCCCCTAGATTGGAGCCCATCTTGCCAGATACCTTCTGCATATTGTTATCCTCATTGGATTCAACAATAACGTTGTCAGGATCTACTACTACTACTACGTCGTGTCTTCCTGCTTCGACCCTATACAACATAGCAATCTGTGGTGCCTCTGTGGGATCGTCTACTGGCATGATGGCTTCGACTATCTGCCTGTAAACCACGTTGTCCTCGTCACATCCATTCTTCTTGATGTCGGAAACGGTTTGGTCCACACATAGTATGATGTTGACATCAGTGGCATGTGCATTGCCCTCGTTAACGACCATCACATTCACAGATAGCATCTCGCCCACATCACCTGTCTTCACGGTTGCCTCTACATCCAGAATCTTGAGATCTGGTGCCCTCAAGCGCAACTCCACAATTTGCTCATTGGTGTCACAGTTAGGTCGGTAATTGTCAGGCAGGCCATCCTTGTTCTCATCCAGAGTACAAGAGTCATCCCAAATTTCCGTCTCATCATGGTCTCCTCCTGCCTCAGAAGAGCCGTGCTCTGATAGAACCTTGATTCCGATCTCACGGTTTGATAGTGCCGCTGCAGGGTCAATCTGGATAATCGCAACTAGTTGTAAGGTGGTGTAGGCTTCCATTACAGGAAGAGTAATTGCGTTCGTACTAGCAGACTTGAAACATTTGTCTGTAGGTTCAGGATCGCCAAGAGTCAGTGTATCCTCAGGGGTTTGGCCCACGCATGGAATCTCAATTGGGTACTCGGTGTCGAAGTCCTCGAGAAGAGCATAGTTCACAACCCAGTTCGACAGTAATGGGGCCATGGAAGGCATGGTCTGCCATACCATGGTGTTGGAGGCTCCGGTCTGCTGGGTGTAGTTGTGAATAGTAGGCTGATCGGGGACATTTCCATAGTTAGTCACATTCATGATGAAACGCACGGTTCTTCCAGGAGCTGTGGTCTTGATTTTACTCTCCACCATTGGATCAATTTCAATTCTCATGTCGTGGAACTCAATGATCTCAACTTGCAACTCAATCTGGTCTCTGACCTTAGTACCATCATAGGATTCTTCGCTCAGTACATTGAATACAACGGTGTACTGGCCTGCGAGAGTCATTTCAGGTACGGTGATGAGGAGGGGTGTGGTCTGAGACTCGCCGCGGTCAAGCTCTTGGAACAGTACTCTGGGGATATTGATATCCCATACATGAGACTGTCCTTGAGAGTCAGTAATTGATTGAACTGTGATATCGTATCTATCTGCTCCATTGCCCGTGTTCTCAATGGTGGTGTCGAGTTGGTAGGTCTGTCCGGGATAGAGTGACAGGATGGTTTCTGGAACTTCTGCTTCAAGTTTGTACTCCTGAATGACGTTTGTCAGCAGCACTACTGAATCTCTGACTCGGGGGGCCCCTTCAAGGTGGGCTTTCATCGTAATCGCATCACCTAAACCGGCAGTCGCGTTATACGGTGCGCACATTATCGCGGTGACGGTGAATGGAGTATCTATCACTGACCAATACCGAGGTGCATTATCTGAAATCGCATTGCCGCCGGGTGCATCAGAGAAATCGAGATCGACCGTCCAGTGGTCGTATCGCCAAGTCTCCTCAGAAATCTCTGGTGGCCTCTCTTCCGGGCCGCCTGGTGTAGTGAAAATAAGGTATCCGGGTGTGAAGTGTTTAGTCACCTCGACGTCAAACTCCGAACATTCTCCAGGTAGAACATATTGGGTGGTGTCACCCATCTGGAACACGATATTTCCGGTACTCTTGATTGAGACGTTGATCCATAACTCCAGTACATCGAATGTGCCTTGATCTATCGATAGGACTGGCTCTCCGGTTGACCAGCCCTTGAGATAAATCACAAAGGTACCCGGTTCCTGAGAAGTCGGTACGCTCACCTGCAGGTTCCTAGTCACGGATTGCTGAGGATCGAGTGATAAAGACGTTGGGAAGGTAAGGCCCCACCCGAATGGCAGCGCCCATTCAACTTGGCCCTCCAAGGTAGACGGATCATAGAATGCGAAAGTATCGTACACGTTCCCTGTATTCGTTACTGTAATCGAAAAGAAGGCAGATTCTCCTTGTTCCACGTCAACTTGGTAGTGACTTGTGTCCAAATCTATCCCATGCACCACATCCATCAATGTGAGTGTGATTCTCTCGTCTCTGATAGCGGGGTCCTTATACGAAATCGCAGAAACTGAGATTGACGCTAATTCGTCTGCGTGCGCCTGGTAGATTGAAGGTGCCCTAACGCGCATATACATCGGAATTACATCGCCACCTCTCAAGAACACAGGAGTGGAGTCGAATATCGGTGTGTGATTTGTGGTGAAGAAGAGGGTAGCGGTCCAGTTGTTGGGAACTCCTTCCATCGTCACGGTGAAGGTATCAGCAACGAGTTCTGCGGGGCCCGGTGTTGGGTTGGAGATTGTCATGTTGTACAGGGTCTGCTCCCCTGGCTCGATGGTGTGGTAGTAGGTCTCGGTTTCGGTCAGAGCGACTTCTACAAGACCTGTTAGTATGTGGACGTAGCACAATGTGTAGGTCCCTCCATTGCTAACATCGTTGCACTTGTTGGTATCCGACCAAGCAACGTGAGCGCCGCTTCCCAGGTCATTAGCAAAGGCAGGTGGCTGACCGAGATCCGGGACTGCGGGAGAGTTTGGGCCTAGTTTGTCTGACTGCCATTCAGTGACAGGAATGATTTCCCACGGATCTAGAATTCCAGCAGCTAGTGAGTTTAGGGGGAATCCGTTTGGATAGTCGTCGTTGGTGTGATTCAGTCGAGTGTAGACAATTGTCTCGCCCTGTGTAGCATTGTAGTTGTCTAGCCATGTGAGATGGACGTTGTCGAATGAGTCAGTCAGAATCGCAGGCATGTGCGAATTTGCTCCAAATGGCCGATCAGTTGGGATTCCCTGTATCCCCTCGACATCTGAAATTGCTGAGTCGACAATTTGCTTGATTCCATAGGTCGGAAGTCCGTCTGGCGCACCATTCCATTCTCCAGCACCTCTGAGTCTGAGTCGAGTGTAGTATATCTCATAGTTGACGTCGATGTCAAAGCCGTAAGCACGTCCGTCCATCCAAGCCAAGTGTGTATTGCCTGAATTGTCAACAGCGATGGCAGGGTGCAGGCTGTAGGCATCATTCAGAGTGATTCTGGTGTCGTTTACAACAACCAGATGCCCATAGCCAAGACCGTCTAAAGAAGGTCCAATATCTTCGTAATAACTGCCAGAGGTCGTGTCAACGAAGGTTCCTGGATCTCCTTTTTGCCATGTTGGTGGTGGATTATCAAGAAGAGATAGTGGATCCAAGACTGTCATGTATATCTCACGAGAGTTATTGGTTGATAGATAGACCATAGCCTCGACCATGAGTTGTAGTTCAGCCGAGTTTGAAGCGGTGGTTGGGAAGCTGTACATCTGTCCCTCGGCATCAGTCAGCCTGAGATTTGAGCCGGGGCATGATCTGGTATTCATGCTGACGAATCCATTAGGGCACTGAGCGAGGTCCATCATGTGGGAGCCGACATTGGTGGAGCCCGAGCCAAATCCTGCTGCAAGCAAGGGGACAGGGATAATTCCGGCCTCAACACATGCGTCGTGGGCCTCATTGATGCTCTGAGTATCATCAGATTGTTGTGACGGGTCTCCACCATAGGGTCCCTCGTCAGAAATCGGGATTACTATCTTGGTTGCATTGGGGTTCCAGCGATGGTCGAGCTGGGTTGGTGGGTTGCCCGGGACGTTGCCGCTGGCGTCCATCCATGACAAGCAAGCCCATGTTGATCCTGGGCCCCAGAATTCACTGTAGTATCCGCCATCCTGTGGCAGGTTCACGGCTCCATTATTGTATACAACCTCAGTGAGCTCTCTGATTCCACCCGAATCATCTCCTGGGACTATCCCGAGAGGAGTGGTTCTGGGGCCCTGACTGCCAGAGCCGCCTGTTTGATAGGCAGATGCGCAATTGCCACTAGTAGCAGCAGAAGGCCAATTGCCGCTGAGAGCATATAGGGTCTCGTAGACTGTCATATTGGCTCTCAGAAGCATTGGCTTGAGGCCTTCGAAGTATCCTCCACTGGCGAAGTATCCTCCATAGAAGACCACGCACATGTCGGCCCATTCTGTGTTCATCGAACCTGAGGTGTCAATGGGTGCAACCATCTCCACCTTACCACCCCGGGTGTCATCCCAGACAATCTGTACGAAGTCATCTAAATCTACAGCAACATCAGGGTGACCCTTGTGACCGATAATCGGTGTCAGCAGAGTCTCTCCGACGGCTACAATCGCTTCTCTTGAGACAATGTCTGGCTCGATCATCGAGTAGTATATCTGGGGCTGCTGGTAGAATTTGTCCAGCTCCTCGAAGGAATCCTCCCAGACGATGTGAGCGTTTCCTTCCGAATCTGTGTCGATTGCGGGCCAATCGCGGTTCTGAGTATGCACCGAGACCTCGAAGTCGTTCACTAGGGAGATGACGTCGTCAATAGCCGAGTCTCCGTTCTGGTCATCCTGTGAGGGGTCGATCATTGTGTACAGGATTGTCCATTGTGATGCTTTGTCTGTCCAGGTGATGTGGACGTTGTCATCGTGGTCCACAGCAATATCGGGGTGCCATGCCCTGTGGGCTCCTGGATTGGATATCTGGGTCTCAGCAATGAGCACGTCCCCTCTTGGGTCATGCATCTGATACCATAGGTGCTGGGTGTTCCTACTCCAAACGAAGTGTACATTGCCCATTGAGTCTGCCTCGACAGCAACCATTCTGTCATTGGCAGAACCACCGTTGACTATCTGTATCGCATCTGTCAATACTACCTCACTAGCCTCCGCCTTGGGGATATCTATCGCCGCGAAGGTACTCATCAACATTAGAAGAACCATTGACACGCTGTTTCTCATCTTTCCAGTTTCCATTTCTAACCCTCCAGCACTACTGCTGTAACGAGT
>CAYYAH010000029.1:0-12938 GCA_964470075.1 uncultured Candidatus Poseidoniales archaeon | reverse complement strand
AATGGTAGACCCTCGAAGGAGGAGTATCGGACATATCGAGTTAGAGGTGATGCGGTCGATGATTTGCGGATGATGAGCGAGGTAATCGAGCGTTGGCTCAAGCATCAGGATGGTTGGCCTGACCTACTCCTGCTAGACGGAGGTAGTACTCATCTGTCGACAATTCAGAGTATGCTAGAATCACATGGACTAAGGGGGAGATTCCCAGTTGCAGCCTTGGCCAAGCAAGAGGAGACTCTGCACATAGATGGCAAGTCTCCTCTGGTACTGGAAAGAAATGGCAGAGTACTGATTCACGCTCGTGATGAGGCGCATAGATTCGTCAATACATTCCATCGCAAGCGAAGAGGCAGGGGTGCATTGAGTGACCCTCTAGAAGAGATTGAAGGAATCGGGGCGAAGAAGATTCAGTCTCTGCTCAGACACTTCGGCGGTAGACGAGGTATCGAACATGCAAGCATCAGAGAGTTACGCGAAGTTCCTGGTATTGGCAAGTCGATGGCTGAGCGAATCCACCGACATCTAAACGGCTAATCTTCGAAGAACGACTCGTCTACAATCGTGGCACCATCATCGAGTTTACCAAACTCAGACTCCAACGCAAGCTCAGTCTGCTTCTGTTCTTCAGCCGAAGTTTCCTCCTCCTTCTTCGCCTTACGCTCCTTTTTCCTTCTCCTGCGTCTACTAATCAACAGAGCTACGGTGAATATCAGGATGAAGAGGTAAGGGGCTAGCTCGCCAATCACGAACATCCAACTAACCTCTACGGAATAAGATACGATATCCTTGTTTTCGCTACACTCGGCCCAAGAGGTGGCATCGGGACATACTGGTGTCCTGTACACTATGACCTGTCGGTCATCCACCTCTAACAACTCACCAAGACCCTCGCGACTCTCGAAAGTCAGTAGTCTGACCGAAGGTGGTAGGTGAATCTCGAATCTAGCAGAGGAGCGAATGGTTCCGAAAACTGTGTGCTCCATCAAAGGAGTAACCTCGAGAAAGAACTCGAGACCGTCGATATGAACACCTGACGAGTTCGCGACTGGATATCCGAAAGCCGCGAGCATCTGTCTTGAGATACTTAATCCAATAGAGGCGGGCTGCGCGGCGATGGAAATCTCTTCTCCGCGTAGCTTGGCACTAACCACAGTGCTCTCGACCTCAAATCCGAGGCGCATCGGAACGATGTCACCGGTCTCGGAGTCAGTAGGCATGGTCACCGTGTCGAAAACGGCCACCAACGGGGTGTCGTCGAATGCTCCAGTGATGGTGTAGGGGCCCATGCCGAAGTCTTGGACCGTCTCTATGCTACCGAATGATTCGATTATCTCGCCAAATCGCAATGTCAAATCTTCGCCAAGTGACTGCAGACCCTGATTGGATATGTCGAGCATAATCGGATCACCGACTCCGAGATCGATGGGAGCTTCGAGATCTGATCCTGCCAGTAACCCACCGTCTATCCTATCCCCTATCACAATCCCTCTCCTGAGCAGGTCTGACGGGACTGGACTAAGTTCTACGCCTTTCTCTTCCAAAACTATCCCTAGACGATAAATCTCCATTACGACATCGGCCGAGAATTCTACCTCGGCGGCGAAAGACGTCTCTCTGATTGCAAACTTCTCGATGTCCACCACGATGTCGAATGAAATACAAGTCATCTGATTGGGCCCACAGATTAGGTCTGGACTCTCCTCCTCACAGGGATCGGAATCGATGCAGATGGGATTTCTCCAATCGAAAATACGGGTTCCCTTGAACGCGAAATCCTGCTCCTCACCTCCTGAGGAAGATGCGATGATTACCACTTTGGATGGATCATCGATAGTGGACTCTATCCACTCTGGAAGATGCAATGTGAGTGTCAACTCGGTATTCGGCATATCCTCGGGCAGTAGGTCGTGCAGCCAAGAGGTGTTAGCTTGTATCTCAACCTCTAGGACGCTCATCAGCGAGGCCAGGTCCTCGTCGGTGACCTTCGACAGATCAATGGAAGCTATGTCGCCGCCTGTATTCTCGAGGATACGTTCTACAACAGAAGTGACTCTCATCGGAGTTGATTGGGAACTGGTCTCCAGCATGACTGGCCAATCTCCGCTCATGGCATTCTCTCCCTCTATGCAGTAGCGTACCTGGAGAGACTCCTCACAGGTCACTCCAGGCGTATGTTGGAAGCCTAGGCCGCCGTTCTCATCGGCATCCAAGAATTGTGGCGTGTCGAACCATATCTCTGCCCCAAGTGCTTGAGAGAATGCAGAAGAAATGTCTGCAATTGGAATTCCCTGAAGCAATGCAGATAGATCCTCGTTGACTTCTTGATCGAGTAATCTGATTCCATCAGAAGAGATCCAAGGAATCTCGATTGTTCCGTCGTGCAGGTCGGCATTCCAGTCGCTCAGGGTGTCAGAGTCGAGGTGGTGTATGGCAATCTGAAGTTCAAACTGAGAGTTCTGAGGATCAGAGGCGTCAATCTCAAGATTAATCCTGAGCGAGGGGTCCTGTTGTTCGAATGTGTATGTCGGAGTTGTCGTAGGCCTGTGACTGAGTGTGGATTGTAGGGCAACTGAACTAATTGCTGCCTCAGTAACTGCTTGGGTGTTGTCTACTGTGACAATCGAATAGTACTGTGGAAATCCATCGAGTGTTCGGCTCAGAATAGACCCTGGTTCCTCGACACTCTCAGTATTCGCATAACTAGGTGGCATCACAGAGAGTTCCAACCAATGCCCCATAGGAGAAGTGGCATTGAATTGCGAATTCAGCGAGGCGCCCATTGTGAGCATGCCCTGCATCATTCGATTGATGTCCGAGGTCTGCGATTTGAGGCCAAAGGCCGCTGTATCGACCTGCATCTGTAGTACTGCTTGGAAGCATATGGGTGGATGAAATGGGTTGTTCTCGTATCCATTGACCTCATCTATCGAGTCGTAATCAGAGTCGTAGACGCACTGAGCATCAGACTTCGACTTGTACTCCACCTCAGAGACCGTGGTAATTGTCGTGGTATTGGCATTCGGGAAGTTGATGTCGATGAACTCCTCCATAATCTGCTCCACGCGCTCTAGTACAAGATCGGAGACAGAATTTCCACCTCCTCTATCGAGTCCCTCATAATTCCTGATATAATCTGCAGGGATTCCAACCCAAGGAGCGCTGTCGCCCTCAAGATCTAGGTCATTTAGATTCAAGTCGTCTCTGGACATCTCGTGTACTGCTAGACCTACTCGCATCTCGACCATCTCGGCGTCGGCTACATCTATCTCTACAGAGCTTGCAATCCATTCTGGACCCGGAGTCAAGTCAAGAGATGAGTCGTAATCGTCACAGACGCCATCAGAACTGTTCCAAGTAGAACAGATGTCGTTGGTCACTTCGGGCTGGCCAGGGGGTGGTGCGGCGACGACGCTTTGCATCAACAACAGCATAGTCAGTGCGGCTGCCGCGCGGCTCATGCCGCGCGGATGGTTAGCCATCCACCATAAGTCTGAATCCGTCATGCATCGTCACAGGGGCGATGCACGGACAGGACCCTCATAGCCGACTACGTGAAAGCGTCGCTCAATTGATTCAACGAGAGGGTGCTGATTCGTCTCTGTTGGAAACTCTTCCAAAGCGCTGGGAGAAGTTTGCTGATGTTGCCCTATTCCAGCGCGATTCATTCTCGGGGAGGGGGTGGGCTTCCATTGATAGAGCTCAGTTGTGGACTGCGGTAGCAACCGCACTAAAGGTCGAGCGAATAGGAAGATTTAGTGAGATTGTAGGAGAGAAGAGAGAGCCTACTGTCGAGATGGTACTCGGCGAGGAAGAATGGGTAATCAGACGAGAGAATGGGGTAGACTACGGCTACAACCTCACCGAGTGCATGTTCTCGGCCGGGAATGTCAACGAGAGGCGTAGGATGGGTGAGATTGTAGAACGAGGCGAGGTGGTGCTCGATCTCTATGCAGGAATCGGCTACTACACTCTACCCATTCTGGTGCACTCGCAGGCTGAGCATGTCCATTGCTGCGAGTGGAATCCCAATTCAGTCAAGGCTCTGAAATCTAATCTCGAGGACAATGGAGTCTCTGAAAGATGTTCGTTGTATTTCGGAGATAATCGAGTTGCTGCGGATGAGTTGCAAGGTATTGCAGACAGAGTAATTCTAGGTCTTTTGCCATCGTCACAGGATGGTTATTCTGTGGCTATGAGAGCCCTAAGAAAATCGGGAGGGGTGTTGCACATACATGGGGTGGCACCTGCAAAGAATTATTCTTCTTGGACTGACGAAGTAGTGGATGAGTTGCGGTCAATCAATACAAATCGTAGTATCCAGGCTGGAATTCCGATTCGGGTGAAGAGTTACGCACCGCACTGGGATCATGTAGTTCTAGACGTGTCAGTCGAGTGATTCCGTCGAACTCAAGTCAAGCAGCCTCGACCCGTACGCATGGCAGGTGACTGGATAGCTGAGGCTGCTGCCGCTTACAATGCGGATTCAATTCAGTCGAAGGATGCCTATCCAGCTCATGTCCTAATGCCAATAGATGCTCTCGCAACTATTCTGGAATGGACATTTCAGTCTCTACCGGATGAAATTCTGGTAGGGATGGATGCAGATACCTCTCTACCCCATAGAGAAGATGTCGAGGACGTCTTACGTGGATCTGACTTCGAGAATGGATTGTTTTCTGGGCAGGGTTTTGTACTCGGCAATCCTCACATGGTGAACAGAGGAGATTCGTTCTCGGTGCACCATGTCCCCGAGGAATGGATGGATGGACTGTTTGACAACTCCCGTGGAGTCCGTGGTGGTCGCTTCTCATTCTGGCTACACACTCATCCCAATGCACCAGCAATCCCAAGCGGTGCTGATGCTGAGTCGGCCCAATGGACTGAGGGTTGTGACATGATTCTTGGAGTTCGTTACTCACCGGAGGGAATCTTGCCATGGCTCGACGGCGTGGAAGGAGAGCGTAGAGAACTTGTCCCTACTGATGATAATCGACCAATCCTAGGTCGTGCTGTGACTGGTCACCTGATTCACGGCCTAGAGTTGATTGCCTTCCACCGAAGAGGTTTCGGAATCAATGTACTGCTAACCAATTCCACTGGGGTCCCGATTGGTTGGGACAATTTGGTTGGGACTCAATAGTCACTCTTCTGGAACGAAGATATTTTGACGATAGTATTCCAGTTCGGCAATGCTTCCCTTGATGTCGTCGAGAGCCCTGTGACCAGCTGGCTTGGTAGCTCTTGGCAGATTAGGATACCATCTGTCTGCAAGTTGCTTGATAGATGTCACATCAACGCTGCGATAGTGGAAGAAGTCATGTAATTCCGGCATGTAGCGTCTGAGAAATCGCCTGTCTTGTCCGATGGTGTTTCCACAGAGTGGGGGTTGGCCATGCTTGCAGTGTTGGCTTACGAAATCTAGTGTCAATTGTTCGGCCTTGGCCATCGTGATACCCTCGTTTCTTACTCTCTCTAGAAGGCCGTTCTCTGTGTGGTGAGTGACATTCCAATCGTCCATCTTAGCCAGCTCCGACTCAGGCTGAGCGATAGCAATGGCTGGTCCGATAGCGACGATTTCCAGATCTCCTTCGGTCACTATTGTTGCAATCTCGATGATTGTGTTCTCATCCGGATCTAGGCCTGTCATCTCGAGATCAATCCAGACCAAGCGCTCATCGATCATGTAATCGCCTCCGGCCGTTCGGTCTTATTGCTTCCCTTCCGTGGGCGACAATGATAGCATACGAGCGTCGGCCTCGACCTATGGCGAAGATTGGATATATCCAACTGCTAAGGGAAAATCGCCCTTTCAGACGTCTATTCCTTGCCAATGAGATCTCGTTCATTGGCGATTGGTTCACCGTCATTGCCTTGTTCATCCTCGCTGGAGAAGCTACTGACAATTCTCCCTTGGCCATAGCCGGAGTGCTCGCTTCGAGGAGTTTCTCTCTAGCCGCAGTCACTCCATTCTCGGGAATGCTGGCTGACAGGTACTCTCGCCGTGGACTGATGATTTTTGCAAATCTGTCTTCGCTATTCGTACTCGTGACTGTGCTTTCTCTGGATCTTCTGGGGAGTCTTGCCTCTGTCTACGTACTAGCGGTCGTCATGGTAGCTGCAAGGGCCGTATTTGATCCAGCGGAGTACGCCTACCTGCCGAACATCTGCAATGAGGAAGAGTTGCTAACCGCAAATGCTCTGGCTTCAGGAGGTTGGTCTGTGGCTCTGGGGCTTGGATCTGCCATAGGTGGTTTGACGATCTCTGCTTATGGTATCGAGACTGCTCTGTGGATCGACTGTGTGACATTTGCGCTAGCTGCACTAGGAGTCATGACACTACCTCCGGGAGGGCCTGACAGTTCCGAACGTCGTAGTGTAGCTCCATCTGTGGTTCTGGGCGAAATCGTAGATGGATGGAAGTACATTCACTCCAATCCTTCGATTCGCAGGATAGTCTTCGCCAAGGGCCTTTGGGCATCAGGTGGCGGGGCTCAGGTGTTCCTGTTGATTCTGATTGGGATGGAAGCTGGTTTTGGAGAAGTCGCGGCCGGCATAGGGATACTGTTCATGGTTCGCGGATTCGGCAGTGGGTTCGGCCCTCTTGCTGGACGGCCTCTAATGGAGAATAATTCTCTGAGGCCATATCTGATAGGTTTGGCTGTAGGGGTTTGTGGGGCATTCTACATCGCAGTTTCTGTAGTAGAATGGACAAAAATTGTGTTATTGCTAGTATTCATTTCTCATGCCTCAAGCGGACTGAATTGGGTACTCTCAACTACCTTCTTACAAGAGAGGTCTGATGATGAGTGGAGAGGTAGGGTTGCTGGAACAGATCATTTTGTTATCACACTGATGATGGGTATCTCTGCAATAAGTGCTGGATACCTTATGGACGATGGAGTGCTTTCTCTGAGAGAAGTAATCGCACTAACTGGTATAGTACAGATTTTTCTCGGACTAATCTGGATATTCGTGATTTCTCCGAAGGAGAAACAGCTTCTAGACCAATCTCTGCAGGCCAGCTAGCACCAGTAGAGGGACAACAGAGAAGACGACATTGTTCAGCAACGAGCGACTGGAAGCACTTACACGCTCGGCAATCTTTCTTTGGATGTCCTCGTCGAACTTATCCATCGCCTCTCCGGCAGGTCCTCTAATCTGCCCTATTGTGTTCTCAGCAAAATCGGCTGCTATATCCAGAAGGTTGTTCCTGAGTCTCTTCAAGGGCCCATTAGAAGGTGCAGGAACATGCTCTCCATCGACTGTATGCTCAACATCAATGACATCCCTCCAAGGACGCGGGACTTCAACCTCGCCCACTCCTTTGAGAATTTCACGCCCTACGACCGCTGCTTGGACAGCAACCTTGGCGGTAGTCAGGTTGTACTTGGCTAGAAGCTGGATACCTCTGCGCGAGCGAGTCACCTTGGTAAAATCGGCGATAATCCAAGCAGCACCTGCAATGAGAAGTAGTGTTACACCGATTTCCGGAGTCTCTTCCCAACTGGGCCAACCTATCGGTCCGAACCAGATTCTAGCAGTGATTGCAATTATTGCAGGCAGAAGGAAGCAGAGAATTTCATTGACTAAAATAAGCCAGAACCCATCGATTGGTAACTTCCTCAGTCTCTCTGAGAACCACTTTAGATGCTTGGTTCTCGCTCCAGGAGGGGCGTATGTGTTGACTAGATCAATTAACGGCGGCATGACGAAAATCAAGCGCATAATGAATGGTATAATCAGGATTAGAAGATACGCGTCCCAAGGTGAAGCCGGGGGTAGTCCGGGGAAGGCGATCGCCTCTGCCATCGTAAGTGTCTATACTCCGGGCCTCATCAACATCACTACGGCAATTATGTCATCTTGTTGGGACTGAAAGGGCCGAACGTGCCATAATTACGACTAGAAGAGTTGAGCCAATCAGGGTTCCAGCCAATACCGTAGAGGTTCTGACGAGCATTAGACAAAATCCGGTGATTCCGCATGAATAACTGATTAACTCGCAGCGAGATGCTAGCACCAATACGGAAGAAGGAACCATGACAGAACTAGAATATTCTCTAATCATTCTACTCAGAAGAATGTACAGTCCTTGGAAAGGAATGGCAATGCAGAAGAGCGCCATTGCTACCAACAGTAGAGTTTCTGGATTGTCTTCGGCCTTCAGCTCTCCTCCCTTCCAGAAAAGATTGCTCAGCCCCACACTCAGTAGACCTGTGTGAATCAGAGCAGAGGTGGTTGAGACTGAAGTTGCCTCTACCGAATCCGGAACCATGCGAGCGCTCGGCTTCGAAGAACAGTTGAAGATTACCCTGACTGAGTGGGCTCAGACGGCGTTCCTAGGAATACGCTTACCGACCCAGCGCTTCCAGATGGGAGGTATTAGGCAGGGCCACCAGCAGGCGTAATATCCAGCAGGGAGTTCGGGTGCATCCGGATGGGGCCGAAGTTGCCAGAAAGGAACGCTTGCCCTGATGTGGTGATCAGAATGGCGAGTCAGTTCTAGCAAAGACCACCGTGACCACCTCGCCTCGGTATTCCAAGACTGCATCTCGGTTTGGCGCTCATCTAGTGCTCTTCTGAGCCCCCAGTGGCGGATGTAATTGACATACTCTAGAGTCAGGATTGCGATGACTGATGCGATTATCCAGCCAACTGCCATAGTCTGACCATTAGGCAAAGTGAGCATTGCTCCTAGAGCGGCAATTTGGATTGCAAGTCCCTGAAATGATGGGTTTCTGATTCCGGTTCTTCCCTTCTTTGCGTGCACCCTCACAGAGGAAAAGAACTGCCCGGGAATGGTCCTTATCCAGAACGACCACAATCCCTGTTCCTCGGTCGCGCTTGCTGGATCATTGTCAGTGGCTACCCACTTGTGGTGGTTGTGATTGTGTTCAGTGGTGAAGTGAGGGTAGTGAATACTGAACAACAGAAGTCTGGAGAGTCGCCAACCCGGGCTCCTCGGTTTTTTGTGACCTAACTCATGGGCCGTGACTATAGCTGATGCAGCGGCAGAGAGGCCTGTGGAAAGAGCTGCCAAAATCAGCCAAAGTGAAATCGATGCCTCTAGATATGCAAATCGGAAGAAAGTGGCTAGGACGATGAAATGAACGATCCCGTGCACCCAAAGTAGGGTTTCGAATGGTAGACCTGATTCTCTAGGTGGGCGAGACTGCTTCGACTCTCCCATGACAATATCAAGGATAGGTCCAATCCCCCAAACGAAAACCACGCCCATCGCGGTGTAGGCTCCACCGAGCAGGTTGCCTGAGATGACAATCATCGGGTTGATGAGACCTAGTAGATGTACTGCCCACGGCTCGGGACTAAGTTCGGCGGTCTCAGTCATACAGAGGTGCGTGCTTGGCTCTGGTCTTAGCGATTTTCGGAGCCACGACCATTCTGCAATACGGGTTGCCCGGGTTGTTAGCGAAGTAATCGTGATGGTAGTCTTCAGCCACAAAGAAATTGATTAGTGGGCTTATCTCAGTCACAATGGGAGTATCATAGAGAGAGGATGCTTTTGTTATCGAGTCCTCAATAATCACCTTCTGCACATCATCGGAGTAGAACACGACGCTTCGGTACTGGGGACCGATGTCGTTGCCCTGACGATTAAGTTGAGTTGGGTCGTGACAGGTGAAGAAGACATCTAGTAGAGTTGTAGTGTCAATCACCTCTGCGTCGAAGGTCACTCTGACTACCTCGGCATGTCCAGTGCGCTTGCCACATACCTGTTCGTAGGTAGGATTCTCAACGTCACCGCCCGAATAGCCGGGTACCACCTCGCTAACTCCTCGCAGACCTATTAGCGCTCCTTCGACGCACCAGAAGCATCCTCCTCCTAGAACGATGTTCTGCACGGCCTCACCTTCGGTAGTTAGGGGCCTCTCGGGTTATCTCGACATCATGAACGTGGCTCTCGGAGAGGCCTGCGTTGGTGATTCGAACAAAGTTGCAATTTGATTTCATCTCAGCGATGGAGCCGTTTCCGGTGTATCCCATCGAAGAGCGGAGGCCGCCAACCATCTGGTAGATTACGTTGTCAACCGGTCCTCTCGCAGGCACTCTGCCCTCGATCCCTTCTGGGACATACTTGCGGGTGTCTCCCTGTTCTGACTGGAAGTATCTGTCATGCGCCCCTTCGCTCATAGCACCAACAGAACCCATTCCTCTGTAGACCTTGTACGAGCGTCCTTGGTACAGGATTGTTTCTCCGGGAGACTCATCGGTACCTGCCAAGACTGAGCCAGCCATCACGCAATCGGCCCCCGCGGCAATCGCCTTGGCAATATCACCGCTGTACTTGATGCCGCCATCAGCGATTACTGGGATGTCATTCTTGCCGCACTCTGAGACGACCCCTAGTACGGCAGTGAGTTGTGGAACTCCCACGCCCGAGACGATTCTGGTTGTGCAAATCGAGCCAGGACCTATTCCGACCTTGACCGCATTAGCTCCAGCATCAATCAGCATGTCGGCAGCCGCGCCGGTTGCGATGTTGCCGGCTACTATCTGCGCCTTATCGGGCGCTTGGCTTCGAATCTCTCTGACCGTGTTGATTACACCGTGCGAGTGCCCGTGGGCGGTATCGACGACAACTGCGTCAGCCCCTGCCTCGAATAGCATGAGTGCTCGCTCGACTCCCTTGTCGCCAGTGCCGGTAGCAGCCGCGACTCTCAGTCGGCCATGACTATCCTTGCATGAGTCGGGATTGTCGCGGCTTCGCTGAATGTCACGAACCGTCATCATACCAGCGCAACCGCCGTCGTCATCGACAACAACTAGTTTCTCGATGCGGTGCTTGTGTAGGAGACGCTTTGCCTCCTCAGAATCTACTCCCTCGGGAACAGTGACGACACCTGTTGTCATCATCGTCGAGACCTGGACCGAATCGTCCGAAACAAATCTAATATCACGGTTGGTGATGATGCCGACTAACATTCCAGAGTCGTCCACAACGGGGAAGCCGGAGAATCCGTTCTGCGATTTGATTCGGCGTAGTTCACCAATGCTGCTGTCGGGTGAGACTGTGACCGGATCCAGAACCAGACCCGACTCAAATCTCTTGACTCGGTATACCTCAGCGGCCTGAGCCTCAGCACTCATGTTGCGATGTATGACGCCGATTCCTCCGGCTTGTGCCATGGCGATTGCCATGTCACTCTCAGTGACGGTGTCCATCGCCGCGGAAATCAGTGGGATGTTGAGTTGGATTGAATCAGTAAGCCTCGAAGAGATATTGACTTCGGCCGGGAGAACCGCAGACTCGGCTGGCATCAGGAGGACGTCATCGAAGGTCAGAGCTTCGGGTATGCCGTCTTGCGCCATTAGGTATGGCCTATGGCACCCATACTTCAACGATTCGACAATAGAGGGTTTAGACACGGTAGGAGGCGAAAAATCGGAGTTTCAGATTGCGAGATAATGATACTCTATCCGACGGATTCAAGAACCTCTCTTGGCCGGCGGCCGAATGAGGTAAGTATGTTCGAGTTGGTGATGGTAGGCTGGCGCGAGTGGGTCGGGATTCCCGAACTCGATGATGAGCCGCTTCTAGCCAAGATGGACACAGGTGCATGGTCGAGTACATTGCACGCCAGCGAGATTGAGATTATTGAGTCGGATCTAGAGAATATCGTGAGATTTCGTCTAGGTGAAGATAGTGATTGGATAGAGCGCCCTGTATCTGGTTGGAGGCGAATTCGTGACACGGGTGGGCACGAGACTCTTCGACCAGTAATTCGAACCACCCTTGAGATGGCTGGTATGGACTTCGACATCGAGTTGTGCCTGAAAGATCGTTCACTAATGCGGCATCGGCTAATTCTAGGACGCAGGTTCCTACGTGGCAATTTCTGCGTCCACCCGGGTCGTGAATGTTTCCACCCTAGCAATCGAACTATCCCTAGAGTATCAATTGGAATAGAGATAGTCTAATCCTAAGGGCCCTTGCGAAGGCCATGGACTCGGCGTTAGAAACTCCATTTGTTCCTGAGGAACCTTCTCCTTGGTGGCTTAAGGGACTGGCCATCTTCATGGCACTAATCTCGATATTCATGCTGCTCACTGTAGCTTCTGCAGTGGCAACTCCGATGCTTCTTGACAGGGTAATGCCTGACGACTCGAGTGAATGGGTAGGCGACTATCCTGAAATGGAACCGATGAGGAGAAGGCCGAGTGGACCGAGAACGAACAATTCATCGATGACCTGCTAGAATACATGGACGAGATGATGGGACTTATGAAGTTCCAAGCTTTACATGCCGGTATTCTTGCCATAATTGGTCTGTTCAGTGTACCAGTTCTTTGGAGAGGTGAAAGGGATTTGGGAGTCAAGTTGGTAGGGGCTTGGATAGGAGTGAATCTACTAGGAGGTATTGGTTTGATGTGGATTCTTACGAGAAGCGGATTATTGGTGCCCGATTTCGCATATAGGGATAGTATGGACGAGGATTGGGAGGTCAGTGCAGAATTAATGGAATCAATTACTTTGCTTATGAGTTGGGGTCAGATTATTGTCTGCAACATTTGCTTCCTAGGCATTCTGGGCCTTGTTGCAAGTAAATCAAAACCTCCTACGACTCTCATTTCAGGTACTGATGCTCCGCCCCAATCTTGAAACATCTATCGCCCTGTGCACGGGACATGGAACAGACGGTGCAAGGAATACTAGTCGTCAACACTGAAACGATACCTGGAATGATGATTACAGAAACCCTAGGAGTCGTAAGCGGCTCGACTGTGAGAGCGAAGAACGTGGGAAGAGACATCACTCAAGGTCTTAGGAACATCATGGGCGGTGAGCTTGTGAAGTACACAGAACTGCTTGAGGAGTCTCGTCAAGAGGCTATTGGAAGGATGGTGACTGAGGCTATGGGTAGAGGAGCCACCGCGATAGTGAATGTGAGATTTGCAACTTCAGCAGTGACTGCAGG
>CAYYAH010000028.1:0-13403 GCA_964470075.1 uncultured Candidatus Poseidoniales archaeon | reverse complement strand
CACTCCAAGTGTCACCTTCATCTCTTGAGTAAGAGTAGTAGGGCATGTTGTCTGAACCCATCCACATAGCGTGGACATTGTTCTCGGAGTCAGGATATACCTGAGCCTCCTCAAAGTTCCAAGTCTCTGCAGTCCCGGTAGTTTCCGTCGGTAGTGGATGCTCAGTCCAAGTCAGACCCCCATTCGTACTTCTGTAAATTGAATACCCCTCTCCATCATTACAACCTCTGTTTCCACGATAGAAATTACCGTTGTCAGAGCCCATGATGTGCCCTGTCAGGCCGCCACTATTGCAACTGGTAGGGGCCCCGGGCACTTCAGGCCCCCAAGTCAGACCTCCATCATTGCTCGTCGAGCAAACGGGGTAAGGGTAGTTTCCATTGACACAGAACACCCATGTGGTCGGATGGAACAGTGCTGGATAGGGAGAGGAGGCGATGGTTTGGTGATCTTGAACCGACCAACCAGTAGCCACCGAAGGCCCAGTCCAGCTTCCTCCCTCGTTGTCTGACCACTCCACAGTCATACCCAACAACGCATGCATATCGAATTTCATTATCCGATCAGTCCACGGGTCGACGTACACATACGGATCGTTACTATTCGCGACGGGAGCAAATACACTGTATACATCTTCACAGACATATTCACTGACATTCGTCATACCAATCAAACCAGAACACCGTACAATCGCTGTCGAACCCGCATCTCCATTCCCCCAACTTGTCATGTACAGATTGTCGGATGATGTCACTCCAATTGTTGGCTCAAACGTGGTAAATCCAATTCCATAGTAAGTGCCTATTGCACAGACAGGAGCATTATTTCCTATCAGAACTGAGGTACCGTTGAAAACATCCGAAATCTTGGTGGCATCCGTCGCGTTGGAGTAATGATACCAGGTATTGTTTGCTATTCCCTGGGGGCACAGCTCATTGAAGACACTCTCTTCCTTTATTGGCCCAGACTCTTCTCCTCCGAAACAACCCCCCAATGGTGCTGACACCATCAGAATAACCGACATCATGGCTAGTGCGCGCACGACCCACGGTCAGGAACCGCCTACATCAGGTGAACGGTGACTTGTCACCCCATCTTGAGTGTCGAATTCCCACCCGGAGGGAGTGGTGCGAGATATGCCAACTCACCGTATAGAGCAGGCCCCTCAGTCAGAGTTCCGATGACAGCCTCGTCAAATCCTGCAGCATTGTGAGCCAGAGCAATCCACGGCCGCCCCTCGTCATCAATCTCTACATCTATGAAATCTCCAAAGCCACCGCAGCGCACGTTCCCACAGTCTGATGTGACGTCCAAAGGATCCTCGGGGTGATTAACTGCCACGCTGGTGATTAGGGGATTTTCTGCGAAAGCATCTGTCATGATGGCCATGTAACCTCCCCAACCCACACCACCCACAGTTGTGTTGTTCGCTGACACATCATTGACCTCTCCGATATACCCGATCACTACCCTTCCTTCAGCACCGGCGAAAATAGTCGGGAATCCACTTTCGGTAACCATCGGAGCAGCCACCATCATCGGCTCACTCCAAGTGTCACCCTGATCTCTAGAATATGCATACCAAGGCATCTGGTCATTACTAATCCAAGTCGCGTGAACATTACCAGCATCATCTACAGCAGTTGCAACTTCATGAGCGTGCCAACCCTGCTGCATTCCGACTTCAGTAGTAATTGTGTGTTCACTCCAAGTATAGCCCCCATCTAATGAACGATAAACAGCCGGGCCTTCACAAGAAGGGTTTCCTCGGTAAACAGCACCATCTATCCCTCCTGCAACATGCCCGTGTAATCCAGAACACTGTGGGAAACTATTGCTGGGAAAACCAATTCTTTGAGGGTCCCAAGTATGCCCTCCATCCAAAGACCGGGAGCACTGAGCCCCCGCCGCAGGGGAACCAGTATTGATACAATAAACATAGACAACATCCCCAACAAGCGCATTTTGATGCGGCATCGATGCTATGCTTTGGTGATCTTGTGGTGCATAATACCCCTCAACAGGGAATGGCGCGCTCCATGTTTCACCATCATCAGTTGAATATTCTACAAACATCATCGTAAGAGCATGCATATCGAATTTGACCAATTTGTCGTTGAACTTATCGACATAGATGTAAGGATCATTTGAGTTAGGCGTTTGACCTTGATCATCAGACATTCCGAAAGGACCCACATCTTCCCATGTCTGACCTTGATCACGAGATCGGATGATATGGGTCCCATCCCCCAATCCATTCCAATTGGTGAAGAAGATGGCACCCGATCCAGTAATTCCGATAGTCGGCTCAAAGGTATCGAAACCAGTTCCGTAGTAGGTGGCATTGGCAAAATATGGTGTGCTATTGCCAGAAAGATTGGCGGTGATATTCGCCGCCGAGACCGCCTCCGGGTCGGTGGCATCTACAGCCCAAGGCGCCGATACAGAGCCAGCATAGTGATACCAGGTTGTGATTGGCATATCCTGATCAAAGGAGAAAGGACCACTCTCTATCACTATCTCTTCCTCTTCTTCCCACCAAAGGCATCCACCTATGGTTGAGCTCAGCATCAGAAGCGCAAGTATGGGGGCAACTCTATTCATATCCACTACTCGTTGATTTCAAGCATTTTAGGCACCGATTCGATGACCGAATCTTTGGGCGATTTCCACGTCATTTCCAACTCTCGTTCTGCAGGCGTTGCGTCCCAGTAGAGCTTTCTTCTGAGATGTTGTCTCGCCCATGAAAATGTAATTCTCCTGTCAAACAGTGGGCCGAAAAACAACGCAATCAAGTATGGGACCGTGAATCTGGGCGTCTTCAACTCCGGGTACTCATTTCGCAAACTTCGCGAGATCTCAGAGAATTGCATATCCCCACTAACGGTCAGATATCTCCCCGCATTCTCACCCATCGTCAATGCTCTAACATGCGCCTCGGCCACATCCCTAACATCGACGATATTGATTTGGATTGGAATTAACAAAGGAACCTTTCTCTGAACTAACGCGTTGAGGAAAGAAAGCGAACCACGCAGGTGTATCTTACTCATTGGAGGCCCGAATACAACGCTTGGGTGTATAGTCACCATCCTAGGCTTCCCTTCTCCACCGTTTTCGGAATGCCATTCTCGAACAACCTTCTCAGCCATCACCTTGGCTAGTCCATATGGGTTAGTTTCCAGGGTAGCATCGTTTGCCCACGTCTCAGTCGTGAATGTCTCCCCATTTTTCCATACCAAAGGTCTGATTGCTGCAGTAGAGGAGGTGTGGACAAACCTTTCCACGGTTTTCGCGGCATCAATCGCTGCAACCACATTCTCTGTCCCAATTACGCTTGGATCAACAATCTGCCGTTGAGGATCTTTCGCACTTATTCTGACCGCAGCGGCCGTGTGTATGAGATCAGTACTACCGTCAATAGCAGCCTTAACCGAGTCCAAATCAAAAAGATCCATCTGAACTATCTCAAGACTTCCTCCTTCTGCAATATCAAGCTCCTTCAGATGGTTGACCTTAATGGGATCTTCAACATCTCTTACCGTAGCCCTGACTTTCTTACCTTTAGCAAGCAGGTTGGCCACCACGTAACTACCAATGTAGCCACTTGCTCCAGTAACAGTAACCAATCCCTCAGCCATGTCTTGGCGTGGGGGTATTGCGGTTGAGGCTTTCCACATTATCTTGCCAATTCATCAACAGAGCCAACGACGAGGGAGGGATTCTGAGGGGCCACCTCAAGATCGCCAACAGTGGCTTCTCCACTCAAGACTAGCACACCATGAACACCCGCTCTCTTAGCCATCTCCATGTCAGTATACAACCTATCTCCGACCATGGCGCATTGGTCTGGCCGCAGACCCAACTCCTCCACCTTGTGAAGTATCATTCCGGCATTCGGCTTTCCACATACATGCTCCGGCCGTACTCCAGTAGTGGCTTCGAAGAGATCCATATACGCTCCAGTATCAGGAAGACCCCCATCAGGAGAAGGACACACAACATCAGGGTGACTTGCCACCATCGGTACTCCTCTATGCAAATGAACAGAGGCCGTGCTGAGTTTCTCGTAGGTAATCTCCGTGTCGTAACCGAGGACAACATATTGCGGCTCTTCTGATTCAGTACCGATCCCAACAGTCTCCAACATCTCTCTCATTCCTTCTGTTCCGACCAAGTAAGTCTGATTGATACTATTCTCACTCAACCATGAGATTAGGTCGTGTGTGGACAGGAGAATCTCATCTGCACTCGCGGGAATACCCAATCCCCGCAACTTCTCGACATATTGTCCGACAGACTTGCTTGAATTGTTTGAGAGAAAGAATCTCATAATTCCCTTTTCTTCCAATCTGTTCAGAAATGATTGTGCCCCTTCGATAAGATCAGAGCCCAGATAAATTGTACCATCAAGATCTAGGAATACGGCTTTAATCCCATCCAATGAATCAGAGGTTTCCTTCATTTACATCACCTCAAGGTAGTACTAGTGTCTTGAACAGGAACCACGGGCTCCACAGGGCCTTCTGCGTTTCTTTACTGGCGATCATTTCAGACATCATCTCTCCAATCTCAGGCTTCTTGGCTGCCTTCTTGACAAACCAGTTGGTCAGACGCTTCATCTTCATCATTCTCTGTAGTTTGGTTGAGTTACTCAATTCACCACCCAACTCATTCCACATATCTTCCATGTAGGCGGTAGCAGCACTCAATGGGAATCCATCAGAATGCACTTCCTTGTTGAAGTGAGCACTGGTCAATTTGCCTGTAAGCAAGGCATTCCCTATGCCCTCTCCACTAAAAGGATCCACTAAACTGGCCGCATCTCCCACCGTCATCGCTCCCGCCATCGCGCCACGACGGGGTTGGAAGGATGGAGCATTCTTCCTTGGCGATCCGAAAGGAAGTTGCCAACCCTTCTCTGAGCCCGGAACCATAGTGGCTTCACCAAACCTTTTCTTGAATAGTGGATGTTCCTCAATCACCCACTTCTGTATCTGCTTGAGTGATTTTTTCATTCCTTTCTGCTTCCTCTGCTCAGAGATTAGCATTCCAATTCCAACATTGACAACCCCCTCTTTAACCGGGAAGAGCCAGAAATATCCAGGAAGGACCTCTTCGATGAAGTGTATCTCAATGGGACCCTCTTTCCCGTCAAATCCTTTGACGTTCTCCCAGTATTCTCGGTAGCCACCACAGAAATGCTCGTTATCCTTGTGAGGTTCATCATGCAACTCAACAATCTTCCTTGAGACTGGACAGTTGTATCCTGCGGCGCCTATGGTGACGGAAGCGGTGAAAGATAACCCCTCTGTTTCTGAGCGCTTACCGCCAACCTTCCCCGCAACTCCTGTTATTCTGTGACCATCTGGATTTTCCTCAGACATTACCTCGTTGACGGAGAATCCCTGAATCACCGAACCACCATTCTCTAGGACCAGCTCGCTGGATCGCTTGAACATCATGTAGTCGAATTGGACCCGGGGGAGTGCAAAACCAGACATCAGACCCTTCGCTTCGTAACTCTTCTTCGGAAGCATCACCTTGACTTCCGAACCATTGGCACTACCGAAAACAATCGAATCCACCTGGTAATATGGTGTGGCTTGAATCAATGGCAGAACTCCAAGCTCCTTGACATGAGAAAGAGACTTACCACCAACAGCATCACCGCAGACCTTGTCTCTAGGCCAGACTCCCTTCTCAAGTAGCAGAACCCTGCTTCCTTTCAGAGCGTTGTATGCTGCAGCAGCGGACCCTCCAGGCCCCCCTCCAACAACGATGACATCGAAATGAGTACCGTCTTCTGGCACCTCACCAGTTTCTATGGGATGTTCCCAAGCCTCCACAGCCTCACCTTGGTGAGGCTAAGGGTCTACTACCATTCAAAGTATGCATCGGTTTGATTGCCTTCCATCATACCCCAAGGCCATGGGCCCCTTCGAACTACTCCGTCCAGCCAAAGAAGTCCCTACCACAAGTTGGAGCGCAGAAGACCCAATGACCATCAAACCACGGCTGAAGACACTGGTGATTCTTGTAATCGGCTTATGGGTATTCGGAACTGGTGACGCAATCCTAATCGCGGCGGGGATTGGTAATACTCCCTGGACAGTATTGGCCGAAGGTATCGCCATAAACATCGACTGGTCCGTTGGTCAAGCCACTTTCCTAGTCAGCGTTCTTGTTCTTTTGTTGTGGATTCCATTGAAGGAAAAACCCGGAATTGGTACGATATTGAATGCGGTAATCATCGCAGCAGCAATCGAAGTGATGGTACCCCGTCTTCCCACACCAGAGAGCCAATATCTGGCAATCGCCCAGGTTCTTCTCGGAGCGGTAATGATTGGCATAGGCAGCGGCATTTACCTCACTGCAAACCTTGGCCCAGGGCCTAGAGATGGATGGATGACTGGATTGCAGAGAGTATCCAAGATTCCTATTGCAAGGGTCCGCGGGGCGATTGAAATCACGGTATTGTCAATTGGTTGGTTAGTTCTGGGGGGCACTTTCGGGGTTGGAACAATCATTTTCGCAGTACTAATCGGCCCTGTTGTTGCAGTCTGCCTCAATATAGCAGGCCGCTTCGGAGCCTCGGGTGAGGTTCATGGCTGAAACCCATCATGACCCATCATGACAGGACACGGCGTGATTAGGCGATATCGCGACTTTCTTCCCGTATCCGAAGACTCTCACATCATCTCTCTAAATGAGGGAGGTACCCCCTTGATTGATGGTAGAAAAATCGTCAGTGATATGGGCGCTAGTTTCACTCTACTCATCAAGCACGAAGGACTCAACCCCACTGGTTCCTTCAAAGATCGAGGAATGACACTTGCAGTTACCAAAGCCGTAGAGCGAGGGGCTAAATTCCTCGTCTGTGCGAGTACTGGCAATACTAGCGCCTCTGCAGCAGCCTACGCAGCAGCCTCGGGTCTGACGTGCCTCGTCCTCCTGCCAGAGGGCAAGATAGCTTCGGGCAAGATGGCGCAGGCGTTGATTCACGGAGCTCAAACAATCGAAGTCAGAGGCAACTTCGATGACGCTTTGGAAATTGTCAGAGAACTTGGTAAAAGAGACGACGTTGAAGTTGTCAATAGCATCAACCCCTTTCGAATAGAGGGGCAGAAAACAGGAGCATTCGAAGTCTGTGATGCTCTTGGGGGCCCACCAGACCTACACTTCCTTCCTGTAGGGAATGCGGGCAACATCACCGCTTACTGGAAGGGATACAAAGAGTATCATGACTCAGGCGCAATTAGGAAGTTGCCCAAAATGATCGGTTGGCAGGCAGAGGGAGCAGCCCCCATCGTTCGCGGCGCACCAGTAGACTCCCCTGAGACGGTTGCTACTGCGATTCGAATTGGTAATCCAGCCAGCTGGGATAGGGCCAATGAAGCGATAGAGCAATCACATGGTGCAATAGGAACGGTGAGCGACGAAGAAATTCTCGATGCTCATAGACTGCTCGCAAGGTCTGCTGGAATATTCGTTGAGCCCGCCTCGGCGGCCGGAATAGCAGGTCTCCTAAAGTACCATCAAGAATCTGGAATACCGGATGATTGCACTGTTGTAGTAACAGTGACCGGACACGGCCTAAAGGACCCAGAAATAGCCGCACAAAATTCACTGGCAAAACCAATCCTAATCGACGCCGACGTCAACTCCGTACTTTCGGCTGTAGGTTTGGATTGATTCACTCCGACAAGCGCATCATTGATGTTTAGACAACGACTCGCCCAACCATGAACGAGAAACACACAGACAAGGAGTTCGAAACACGAGCTGTATGGTCGGGCACTCAGAATATCGAGGGCGCCGCTGTAACTCCAATTTTCTCCACCGCTACATACCAACTGACGGACGAGCGGTATGCGGGCTGGGCCGACGGAGCCCAGCACACCGCACTCTACTCCCGCCTCTCTAGCATCAACTCAGAAGGAGTCGCGATGAAATTAGCCCAACTAGAAGGAGCAGAAGATGGAGAAACGTTTGCCAGTGGGATGGCAGCCATCTCTACGACCCTAATGTCCCTTCTCTCGAAAGGCGACCACATGATCGCCAGTGCCGATTGCTATGGTGGTGCCTACGGTTTGATGGTCGAGGATCTACCACGCTTCGGCATTGAAGTGACTATGGCGGACATGCGTGACCCTTCCTCTTACGAGGCCGCCATTCAGGAGAACACCAAGATACTCTATGTTGAGACCATCACCAACCCCGTCATCAAAGTCTGTGACCTAGAGGCCATGGCAGCACTGGCAAAGAAACACAATCTAATCGCCATAGTTGACAATACCTTCGCGACCCCGTGGGGTTGCAACCCAATCGATTTTGGTTTCGATTTGGTCATTCATTCAGGCACTAAGTATCTGGGGGGTCATTCCGATTTAATCGCGGGATTAGTCGTCGGGCGCAAGGATCTGGTTGCCGAGATTTTCCCGAAGAAAGTTCACTTTGGAGGGGCTGCCGACCCACACATGTGCTACATGCTTGAGAGAGGGATGAGAACCTTACATGCACGTATGCCAATTCATACTTCTAATGCAGCAGAAATCGCAAACCGCTTGGAGGCACACGACATGATTGAACATGTGAATCACCCTAGCCTCTCATCAAGTCCAGATTATGAGGTAGCTCAGCGGGTATCTCCTCGTGGTACTGGTATGATGTCCTTTGTAGTGAAGGGAGGTGATGAGGCTGCACTGAAGTTCATGCGCAACCTAGAAATTATCTTCGAAGCCACCAGTCTTGGCGGCGTGGAGAGTTTGGTAGAATGCCCATTCAACTCCAGCCACATGTTCGTGCCCGAAGATGTTAGAATCGAGGCAGGGATAGTACCGGGTTTTGTTCGAATGAGCATCGGAATTGAGAATGTAAACGATCTTTGGAATGATATCGACAAGGCATTAGCAGCCGCAAAGGCAGGTTAACTCCGGACTTGTTGGTATGGAAACCGCATCATTGCTAGCCACTCTTGCTTTCATAATTCCAATGTGCTTCTCCCCCGGGCCCAACAACGTATTGTGTGCTGCTCACGGTTCCCAACACGGCGTGAAGGGCACAATGCCACTCATCTTTGGCATGGCCGTCGGGTGGTCTTCACTCGGTCTCTTTGTAGGGGCGGCAACGGTGTTCTTCGAAGAGAACAAGGAGTTCTTTCAACTTCTGACATTAGTGGGCGCTGCTTACATCGCCTACTTGTCCTACAAGGTAGCCACATCATCACCTATTGACACCGAGCATGAGCAAGCAGATCGTTTGGGTTTCAGAACAGGAATGGTTCTACAAATAGTCAACGGAAAGGCATGGATCCATTTTCTCGTCCTGATGACAGCATTTGGCGGCCTCTTCGGAACTGGCTTCGCTGCCAAGGCACTCTTGGTCCTTCTAAATCTGACATTCGGGCTTCCCGCTGTCATCACTTGGGCAGTCTTTGGGACTCTTTTGAGGAGAGTATTCAGTACCGAGCAATCAGCAAAGAACCTCAACATGGCTATGGGTGCAGCCCTTTTCGCAGTCGCGGTTTGGATTGCTCTTCCTCATTGAAGAGACGGCACTTGGGTACCTGTGACCTCACCTAGCCAGCTCATAGAAGACTCGTAGTCTTGGACCGCATCGAGATTGTCGTTTAGAAGAAGTTCAGAGGCAGCATCCCACAATGCACGCAGGGCTGGAACCCAGTCTCCACCCTTGTCTCGACTATCCTCATCAAATCTCCAAGCATCGGATTCAGTCCTTTCATGAACAGTCAGCCAGGCCCAACCCATGGCCATGTCCAATCCTCTACCCTTTCGGGCCTTCGAAACTGTGGATGCGATTCCACGATCGATGGCCTGCCTGACCAACTCATCCGCGAAAGAGAGAGGAGAGGGGAGAACACCACTCTCCCAAGGCAGTCTCTTGAGTTTTATCGCCACACTTCGACTCGCCCCCAATTCACGTAGGAACGCACCAAAGCCCTGTTTGCGCTTGGCTTGCTTCTCTAGTACAGAAGAAGCCTCGTCACCATCCATTCCATAGATTTCCTCCAATATTGTTAGCCCAAAATCAGGCCATAGAGCCACCAAATTGGGGTGACAAGAATTCTCTTCCAACCGGACCACATCTTCTTCGAGATCGAGTACACTCCCGTCAGTTCTGACATGGATTCCATAATCAAGAGAGTCAAGAACACAAGCAATAGCCGCCCTTTCTTCGTTGGTTCCATTCATATGCTCTAGGAATTCTTCTCTCGAATCTTCGGGGAACCAATGTGTTCCTACTACAAATCCATCTTCAATCGAATTGAGAATACTACTCCTACAGGCTCTAGCCAATGATGAATCATCTAGGGCAAATCTCATCCAGGTGTTTAGCACCTCCTCCAATCTTTCGATTCCAGTGGCTGGTAGATCCCTATCTTCAGGCCAACCGGCTGGCCTCCATATCCACTCGGCTTGAGCAATATCACTCAGACGAGGAGGGAGCATACCCATTGCTACACTCTGTCCGAACTGCTCCTCTGAGGTGGCGAGGGCAGAGCGTGATAGGCCGACTGCGGTCCCATCTGTGAACTCAAGCCTAAGCCAACCCTCTCCATTCAAGTCACTATTCTCGACGGTTTCCGGCTCTAATCCAACACTCCATCGCAAATCCCCTTCTCCAGAGAGATCTATCGAAGCACCATTTAGACTCCAGTCAATCCATTCTGATGGAGGCTCTGGCGTTGTCCCAGTGAACACGAAACCACCATCCCATGAGAAGAACCACTGTCCGGACTTGGCGTGGTCATCCCAAACCAATAGCCTGAGCTTGGAGTGATTGTGATTTTGAATACCCGCAAGATGACTTTGCTTACCATTTCCTCTGCGGATGTAACTGGCCACACCAAATAGTGGATTCTTGAACACGGCAACTGTGGACCTATCTTCCTCCGAGGCTGCCAGCAAACTACCGGCAAGCGCCCTACAGACACCATCTCCCCCTTTCTTCGTCATTCGCTTGCGCAACCACTTGGTATCGAAGCGTTTGGCGGATACTACTGAAACCTCTTTGAGGGTCTTAGCCATCAAATCCTTCGAGAAGAACGACTGATCAATTTCTCCCTTGATGTCAGGCATGAAAATCTCTGGATCCTCCACCAACTCCTCGAGATTTCGGTCAAGACGATCCTGAATTTCCTTCGAGGCTTGTTTTATCCCCCTCATCCGGATTTTCTTCCGTCGATTCCTATCTCCAGGGAACCGGACTTCTGCGGGGGGTTTCGCCATGGTTCTCGTCCTCGCCACAAGTTCCCCGTCTTTCATCCCGTCGTATCTTCGGATACCCGTCGACGCTCGAAAGCCTCAGCTTCCATACCGCTGAATTTAGCGGCTATGATTAGAGCATGGATGTGCCCCCCTTCGATTTGTGAGAGTACGTACATACTGCCAGAAATTACCCGCTCCTCTTCTGTTCCAAGATCACTGAGGAGTAGGCCGTTCCAATCAGCAACAGACTCATCGAATTCTTCGCTCCGCTCGTTCATCCTGATCAAGTGATCAACTGCCTCGCCGGGAGTCATTGGACGAGGCTGTTCTAAACCCATTCCTGTTGGGTCTAGGTCGAGCAAGGCCAGCGTATGCATTCCTCCTTCCTTGTTTCTACAAATCATCTCGAATGGTGAAGTCGGCAAGTACTCTCCATCGGAGAATGGAATAGTCACCTGCCTCCCAAATCTATAGGATTGCAAGCCAGATACTGAGACGGCAAGAGCCGTTGCTGTAAGGCCTGGAATGACATGAAAACCAATCCCCTCTCCGGCACAACGCTCCTCCAAGTCGATGTGAGTAGTCGCCTGCATGGGGTCACCAACAACCAGTAAGGCGATTGCACTCTCTCGCGCCTCTTCGAGTAAATTCTCTGGAGCCTCAACACTATCCCTCATCAATCGCTTCCAAGGACCAACAACCGACTCAAGCCGACCCTCTTCGGCAGGAGGCAGTACAGCAGTGTACCCTTCCAAGTAGCGCTTTGAACACTCTGTAGCGACACGTCTTGCCCGTTCTGTGATGTGGTCCAAGTCACCAGGGCCGATGCCTATCAGCCATAGTCCGGGGGCTACTCCCTCATCCGTCATCGTGAAGCGGGCTGCCCCGCTGCACACCATGAACGTGATGCGCCATCTCTCAGTCCCCAATCAACAGGTAGAGCATATTCTTGCCCTGATGCGCGAGCATCAACTACTTGCTTCGGGCATGCGGATATTCGCTTCTGAGGATGGCGAATCGAGATTGATTCCGATTGACTCCGGGGCTGCACCGAACCTTCCCTCGCAACTCATTGATTTCCCTATCGTCGATAATGAGGGCCGCCCCGAAGAAAGAATTGACAGCGACTGGTGGAATCACCTAAAGGATCTCTTAGGTGACGAAATTGTCGAGTCTGGCGGTGAGGCATGGCCCTCCACGCATGAGTTCTTCTCCGACATGATGATTGTCAAGGTGGAAGAGGAGGTCGCCGAGTATTCGAGTGAGATTGCGACGGCCAAACTACTGTCTCACCCCCATATTCGTCTAATATTGTCCGATTCGGGTGTGCTAGGTGATCTTAGAATCCGTGATCTCTCCCCAATCGGCGCGCGCATCGGTGACGAGATTTTTGTGGACAACATTCCAGAAGAGGCTACCAGTACCAGAGTACTCGTCAAGGAGTCCGGTCGCAGTATTCTGTGTGACCCTACTCGAGCCTACTTCTCGACCAAGTTACAGTCTGAGAGACTAGAGACTCTTTCGCTTGCTAAGAAGCTGCACTCATTACTCGGGCGTAAACTGCGTGTTTGTGACCCATTTTGTGGAGTAGGCCCGGCACTTTCTACACTATTGGCAGAGCCTGACTTGGTCGGAGATATCCTAGCATCCGATCTCAATCCCGCCGCGGTTGAGCTATTGTTCGAAAACCTGCGGCGCTGGGATCGCAAGGATTACCCAACCGAATCCACCCCCCTTTCTAATCTCCATGAGGACAGGATTGTGGGCTTAGCGGATGCCACTGAACTACAACACAATGCAGAGCTGACCGGACACTGGGACTTACTTCTTGTCAATTTACCACACCGCACCATAGAATTACTACCATCTTTAGTACCACTACTTGACAGGACAGAACCCTCTCTAGTTAGGGGAAGAGTGATTGTCGCAGAATCTGAGATTGAAGATGCAAACGAAGCAATTCGAGAAACCCTCCCACCTAGAATTCAAGGCACCTCAGAACCAACCCTCAAAATTAAGCGAGACTACAGTTCAACCCTCCGCCTTTGCTCTTTTGAGGCCTGGATAGCCCCCTCTCTCTCCAACGCGACAAGCGAATGAGTGGCGCCCCGACCGGGATTTGAACCCGGGTCGCAGCCTCGACAGGGCTGCATGATAGGCCACTACACCATC
>CAYYAH010000027.1:0-13596 GCA_964470075.1 uncultured Candidatus Poseidoniales archaeon | reverse complement strand
GGCGTTGGCAACGCCCGGTGATAACCACTACACTACACTCGTGTGGAATCGGGGAAACAAGAGTCGCTTTTCTAAGCGTCGGTTTACTCGTCAAGGGCCTCGATGTGCCTCAGTATGTCATTCAGAGTCGCATGGTAGATTTCTTCCTCCTCACCTACTGGATCATCTAGTCCCCAATCCTCGTCAATAGGAAGATTGGGGCATTCTACTCCACAACCCATGCTAATGATGCGATCAAATCCGGTTGTGTCTATTTCATCAACAGACTTTGGGTACTGGCCTTCCATTCCTATTCCCAGATCAGATGTGGCCTTGATTGCTTTCGCTGCAATCGCCCTCCCTGGGCGAGTTCCAGCAGACTCAGCCTCATATCCCATGTGTGAAGCAGCGGCTTGTGCCATCTGGCTGCGACAAGTATTCCCGACGCACACGAATAGTATTCGCATCGGAGATGCCTGGCTCAGGAGACTAATGAACCAATCCACAATATTCAACATATCAGGAGTAAAGGCTTGCTAACAGAATTGAAGTAGCACTCGCATTCCGTAGCATCATGGCGGATTCTCCTATTAGCCATCATCCCGGCGGACAGATGGATGCGCCAGCCGAGCCAGATACTTCTCCTGAGCAGCGAGCCCAGATGGAACAGGCGTATCAGCAGATGCAGAGAAAACTGCGTATGACTAAGATGGATGAAGATATCAAGCACAAAATCATGGTGCTATCTGGTAAAGGTGGCGTCGGTAAGTCCACTGTCGCGACTGGTCTAGCACTCTCACTCGCCCGCCAAGGCATGAGTGTTGGACTGATGGACATCGACATTACTGGACCAAATATCCCTAAGATGCTCGGAATTGATGAGTCTGATTTGAATGTTGAGGAAGGGCAGATACACCCAGCAATTGGCCCTCACGGACTCAAGGTCATATCGATGGCTTTCCTGCTCGAAGATCCAGACAAGCCAGTCATCTGGCGCGGTCCAATAAAACTCGGAGCGATTCAGCAGTTTATCGGTGATGTCGCATGGGGAGAGTTGGATGCTCTAATCATCGACTTCCCTCCTGGAACCAGCGACGAGCCCCTAACAGTTAGTCAGAATCTTCCTGGAATCGACGGAGTGGTGATTGTGACTACTCCTCAAGAGGTTGCTCTACTCGATAGTCGTAAATCAATCAGTTTCGCCAAGACCCTGTCTGTGCCTGTTCTCGGAGTAGTTGAGAACATGAGTGGATACACAATCAGAGGCACAGCAAGCCCGGGAGATGAGGTCACAGTCATGGGCCCGGCAGGAGTTCCAATCTCTGCCACAACGGATAATGAGGGAGTCTGGTCAATGACCCTAGATGTTTTCAAATCGGGAGGAGGTGCCCATGCTGCAGAAGATCTTGGAGTTCCATTCCTTGGCTCTCTTCCATTCGACCCCGGCATCGTGCGTGGCGGTGATGACGGAGTTCACAGAATTGTAGCTGAGCCTGAAGGAGATACGGCTGTAGCCTTCGATGGAATAGTCAAGAATGTGTTGGAAACTCTACGCGAGGGCTCTGGTTCATCGGTGAGGATTACTTGAATTCGGCCTACGAAGAAGGGTCGATTTGATGCGCATTCGCCGCTCGAGAGGTATTGAGAATGGCAGCGGGAACTGGTATCTACATCACCTGGGTCACGGGTTCGATTATGCTCAGCATAGCTATGATGCCATTGTTCAAGCCTAGCTATGCTAGGATGAGCTTTGATGGATTCATCGACATGTTCAGGCGTTACTGGGCACATATGATTGTGGTATTCTCAGTCTACCTGTGGAAGGACATCCTCGACGGAATGGATCGTGCCCTGATGGCAAATACCCAACTGGACATGACTCCCTACGTGTACGCCATCGAGGGCGACATTGTACTCTGGGTACAGCAAGCGATGAGGAATCCACTACTCGATGAGGCTCTAACTCACTTCTATGTCATGGGATTCATGACCGCTACCTTCGCATCGTTCCTATATCCGATTTACTTCGATGATAGGCATATGGCCGACAGAGTCTCTCTGTCAATGTTCTGGGTCTACGTCCTAGCGATTCCATTCTATCTGTTCTTCAATGTCGGAGTAACTGGCAATCACATCCCAGAGATGCAGACAATTGCATACGATCTGACTCCTGAAATCAACAACTGGTTCACCAGAATTGATCCGTTCACTAATGGTATGCCCAGTCTACACATCGGTTTGCCATTTGCTATCTGGCTCACCATGCAACGATGGGATGATGACGGGAGATGGTACAGATATCGTAACTTCCTGATGGGATTCATTCTCTTGACTGCACTCAGTATCGTGTATCTAGGAATACACTGGGTAGTGGACATTATCGGAGGCATGGTTGTCGCGATTATTGCCGTAGAAATTACTTCCAGAACTAGTGGACCGATTTGGAAGATAGCTGACGAGCGCCTCTTTGGCCGTAAGCTAGCAAGAGGTATTTCCAATCCTAGACAGTGGATTAAGCAAATCTCTGCTAGTGTGAAGGATTACATCAGACCAATAAGAGAACCTAGCAGAAAGCAGACCAGTATCATGATTGCAGTAGTTGTGATGTCAACAGGCAGTGTGCTACTGTGGGATGCAACACATCAGGATTTCCCTCTAGAAGGAGTAGAGTGGCCTACATCCGCTGCTGGCTCTGAAGGCTGGCTTGTTTCTGTAGAGGAGGACCCAATGACTTCGGAAATCAAAATCACTCAATGGAACGTCACTTCGAAGGAAGGAATTGAGATTGTCAGCAGCGGATGGTCTACTGCTCCATCGGTAGTAGTATCTGGCCAATACATGGTATTGCATGATTCGCAGAATCTAGAGTTCTATGACTTGGATAATCAGATTGATTCGTCAGCCACTCTTTCACTGGATGATATCGGTACAATCTCGGATGTCGCGATTGCAGAAGACTCTGGAACAGTTGTTTTGGCTATCATGGGAGAGTCTTCAATACAATTTGTCGATGTTGGAGAAAGTGGTTCTCTTTTAGGCCAACAGAATGGCACCTATTCCATAGTAGAGGCATCGGGCTCGTTAGTAGCTTGGGTCGGTGCTTCACAATCTTCGCCTGGAGTCACACTCACATCGATTACTGGAGGAATTGAGATTGGAATTGAGCTGAATGCCACGGCTACTGAGGCCGAGGATGAGTATCTAGAGCAATTATCTGGAATATCCGTGGATTATTCCAACGCTACAGTGATTGACATCGATATGTCATCATCATGGCTTGTCGCAGTAGTGGATATTGGCCCGGTAAATCGAACAGTCTTAGTGAATATTCTGACCGGAGACCAGCGAATGTTATCCGATCCACTATGGGATTCCTCATCTCCGAGCGTAGGATCCGATAGAGTAGCATTCCTCCAGATACCATTCTGGGACCCAAATAATCCTGATGCGAATTCCAATCATGATGTCTACTTACACGATATAGAAAGTAATTCCACATTGGCAATTACTCGTGATGACGATGTCAATCAGATGGAGCCCCAAGTTCTGCTTGAAGAAGTAGCTTGGATAGAGGTTGAAAATGGTGGTGAAGCAGTTCTGAAAGTATACTCAGGTGAGACTTTCGAGCCATATTCCTCAGTGATATTACAGTCAGCGTTAGTGATGCTGATTCCACTTCTATTTCTGTGGGCTTACCAAGCCGCATCGGAACGATAATTCACTCTGCGAGTCGGAACATCTCATCCAGACAGTGGCTAGCTCTCTCGATGACTGACGTTTCCAATTCGATGATTTGTTCAGGTCTCGGATTGCGAAGTGCCTGTAGGATATCCTCGAGTTGAGTTGTCTTCATGTGTCGACACATCACACATGCCCCTACTAGATTGAGATCTTCATTCGACTCAGCAAGTACTCTGTCAGTAGTGCCACACTCGGTAATCAGCATCAAATCCTTCTTGCCGACTGAAGCCAGTCGAAGAGCTTCTTCCATCAGCACCTCACTACTGCCTACAAAGTCGCTCTCCTCTAACACGTCGGTATCACACTCAGGATGGCTGAGAACCTGTAGCTCCATGCCCGCATCGCTGGCTCGTTTTCTCCAAGTTCGGATCTTTTCTCCAGTAAATGCAGCATGGACCTCACACTCACCGTCAAAGATGATTACATCCTTCTTGCCTGCCAAGTGATTCTGAAGATGCTTGCCCATGAATCTGTCAGGGACGAATATCAGTCTATCACCGGGCAACCGCTCACAAATTTTCAGATAATTGCTACTGGTAACACATACATCGCACTCGGCCTTGACTTCCGCGCTGGTATTGATGTAGCACACCACGGGCAATCCGGGATACTTCTCCCTAATGTCTCTGACATCTTGTGCGGTAATCGCATCGCTCAATGAGCAACCTGCCTCAGGAGAGGGGTGGAGCACGGTCTTGTGAGGGCTGACAATCTTGGCCGTTTCAGCCATGAACCTTACACTCGAGAAGAGTATGGTCTTCTGAGGAGCATCTCTAGCCTCTTTCGAGAGTGCGTAACTGTCGGCAACAGCGTCGGCCACTCCGTAAGTGATGTCCGGGGTCTGATAGGAGTGTGCAATTAGAATGACGTTTTTCTCCTGTTTGAGCTGGTTGATTTCAAGCGTCAGTGGTGCTATTAATCTGCAAGTTTGCAAACTCCATCTGAAGGGTTGCTTGATGGCGTTTTTGAGTCTCTTTGCCTCATTTTCAATCTCAAATTCGGAATATGTTGAGTGGTACAAACTACCGCGCTGGAGAGGGGGCGGAGGCAATTCTATTGCCATACAGTAACTTCGTTGTGTGCAACCGCTTTGAAGTCATCTAATGTCGCAGATACATGGCGGGAGCCGCAATACGCATGTGGGAGCCGCTCAAACTTCTGCATGAAGGTGCAGAAGCAACTGTCACAGCGGGTAAATGGATGGGTAAACCAGCGGTCCTCAAGATGAGGAGACCAAGAAGTTACAGACATCCAGACTTGGACCGTAGACTGACACGCAGTCGCCTGTCTGTAGAAGTAAGAGTTCTAGGTAGGTTGCAGCAATCTGGATTCCCATCGCCATCACTATTTGACTGTGATATCGAGGAGTCTTGGATTCTAATCTCAAGAATCATTGGAAGACCTCTGTATAAGGCAATCTCGGACGGTTCGGCGGGTACCGATGTCATGGAGAGTGTTGGGGCCTTGATTCGGAGGCTGCACGAGGAGGGGATTTCTCACGGAGATTTGACTACTCACAACATCCTAATCGATGATTCGGGCAATCTCTCGCTGATTGATTTCGGTTTAGCACGATTCACTCCCGAATTAGAGCACATGGGACTCGACCTTCAGGTTCTCAACGAATGTTTGACTGCTAGTCATTCCGAGTTAGACGGAGCAGTGGATTCGATGGTTAAGGGATATCTGGATACTAGGAATAACCAAGCTGCAGAAGTAGTCTCAAGATTCAATGCCATCAGAGGAAGGGTGAGATATCACGGATAGGGTCTGTATGAGAATACTGTTCGCAACAAGTAACCAGAACAAAGTCGCTGAGGTCGGCAAGTTGCTAGCCGAGGCAGGGTGCACTGTGGAGCAGTTGTTAGTGGACGGAATTGCCCCGAATTTCAACGAGCCTAAAGAGTTGGGAATTGAAGTCGTAGCGAGTTCCAAAATGACCCAAGCCTTGCTCATGTTGGAGCAAGAAGGGATCAGCGGGGTCGCTGTGATGGTCGAGGACTCGGGTGTCTTTCTGGATGCTTTTGATGAATGGCCTGGGGCTGAATCAGCGGATGTTGAGGCAGAGATGGGTCTCGAGGGCGTTCTCTCTTTACTCGAAAAGGACATGCCAAGAGGTGCGGAGTACAGGGCCGTTGCAATGGTATCTGACGGAACTTCCACGTGGAGGACAGAGGGAGTTTGCAGAGGGAGAATCGCAGATTCAGCGAGAGGGAAAGGTGGATTCGGATACGATCCAATATTCATCCCTGATGACGGAGATGGGCGCACCTTCGGAGAATGGGAAGAAGGAAAATATACTGGAATCACACACAGAGCAAAGGCCATGAACAGACTAGCGGAGCTTCTCATGTCCCCGTCAAGGTGAAGGCTGAGGGCTCTTCGTACGGGTCGGAAACATGGTATCGCTCACTCGGTTGGTCCTCTGGATAGCGGTTATTCTCGGAGGTCTGTTGTTCCTCATATTGTCGGGTGATATGAATCTCATAACGCAAGCTGCAGGGGGCATCGTCCTGTTGGCCTTGGTTTCTCTTCTGATGTTCTCAGGACGTTCTCCTATTCCCCAACCCCCAAAGGTAGTCGTAGAGCCTGAAATGAAGAAAGAGGCGAAGGTCGAAATCGACCTACCAGAGCCTGTTCTGGAAGTTGAAACCGCTAGTCAGCGAAAGGAGGAGAAAATCAAGCGAAGCCGAGGTAAATCTCCACAACCGGAGATGTCTCTCCCTACTCATCCACCAGCACCAATGCCGCCTCCAGCAGCGGCAGGAGGTGATTTGTCACCTCAATCACCAATGCCAGTCATTGCTGAGGATGATGGAAATGTAGCGGCGAGATATGTAGCTGAGTCTAGTCCACAGGGCGATTTCGAGGCCGAGGTAGAGGAATTTGTAGGTCAAAGAAGGGCCAAGAGGGCCGAGATTAGGTCCCGTATCGAAAGAAAGCGCAGAATGAAGATGGCTGAGAGGCGGGCTGCCAAGGCTAAGATGTGGTCTGCCGTCGAAGATGGAGAGGATCTAGCAGAGTTGCTGAAGCAACCTGATCATGGTTTGACAGTTCTCGATGAGCCAGAATCTCCTGACTCTACCAAACCTCAGGGTGTGTCGTATGTCAGAATAGACGAAGAGAGGATACTTCGACTCAGGATTCCACTTGAAGTGACTCCGAGAGAAGCCACTCGCAAGTCCAAAGAAGAAGAATCGACAGAAGATATGTCCCCAATGCCTCCTCCTCCGGGAATGCCCCCAATGCCTCCTCCTCCGGGAATGCCCCCAATGCCTCCTCCTGTGACTTCAGATGAAGGTTGAGCAGACTGAATGTTCAAGCCAACAGGCTCTGTGCGGGTAACATGGCAGATAGTGTTCTACTGGTAGAAGATGTTCCGGTCGAAGGTAGTAGTCCGTCGGGCGGTGCGATTAGTGTCTGGACTTTGAACCGCCCGAGTAAGCTCAACGCGCTGAACAGAGATTCGCACAAAGCAATCAAAGAGCAATGTGTGCGAGTCGAAGCAGAAGACTCGATTCGTGCTGTTGTCATAAGAGGGGCCGCACCTCCTCCGGTCGAAGACGGAGTAAGGTCGAAGCCAGCGGCTTTCGCTGCTGGAGCTGACATCTCTGAGTTCGCGGGTAAATCATCTGACGATGTACGTGATTTTTTTGCAAATAATGCTTGGGAAGCTGTCTGGGACCTATCAAAGCCAACTATTGCCATGGTTGACGGTTTCGCTTTGGGAGGAGGCACAGAACTTGCACTTGCCTGCGATATCAGAGTGGCATCGAGCCGTGCCAAATTTGGCCAACCTGAAATCAACTTGGGCCTTATCCCAGGTGGAGGAGGAACTCAGAGGCTTTGCAGGCTGCTGGGTTACGGCAAGGCGATGGAGATGACTCTGACAGGAGAGATGGTCGGAGCGGAAGATGCTCTGCGCCTAGGACTGGTGAACAAAGTCGTAGAGCCTGGAGATTTAGAGGCCGAGGCCATGAAGATGGCTGAGGTCATCGCTAAGAAATCGCCCTATACTGTCAAAGTCGCTAAGAGGGCGGTCCGAGCTGCTCTCGACCTGCCATTTACAGAGGGCGTGCTAGCAGAGCGTTCTGAATTCGTTGCCCTATTCGATACCGAGGACAAGGAGGTTGGTGTTCGGGCCTTCCTTGAGCGTGGTGAAGCAGAATGGGTCGGACGATAGGTAACGATGGTTGCTTGAGAGGTCCTCTCTGATAAGCGGGAATCCAGAAAGTCCAAGCTAATGATTACTTGAATGAGTCTTCGATTAGCCCAATGGGGTCCTCGTCGGTGCTGGAATCAATACTCAACCAACCAATATTTTCAGCATCACGAATCATTTGATTCTGAATCTGTCGAATTCTATCCAGATTTCCGAGATAGTGCTCCACGCCTTTGCTATTGTGCTTCTCTCGGGATCTAATGAAGTTCCGATGTATATCTTCGTCATCTACTCGAAGGACAATTCCACAGGACTTTCCTCCAGAACTTGTCCAATTGGCAATTATATCTTCACCTGGGATGATGTGTACTCCCTCTAGTAAGAGGTCAGATGACTTGGTAGCGGCTCGTTGGACCACAGCGCTGATGGCTTCGGATAGCACTACTGCAGTCTGATGCCAATCTTCTATCGCATCAGAACCGGCCGGCTCAAACGAGGATCTGTGAAGAGCAGGGTTCTGTTCTCTATTGAACTGAGTTCTCAGGGTTTCCCTAATGGTGTCAGTAGAGACAATTTTCGAGAAACCAAGAGCTGATGCGACCCTAGCCGAAAGGGTTGACTTGCCCACTCCGCTGGTACCTGCGATGATCAGCAAGCGATGGGGACTCATGTGACCTCAGCGCTGAATGGCCTTTATTTCGAGGAACTCTTCGAGACCATGGACTCCTAATTCTCTGCCGTTTCCTGAAAGCTTGTAGCCTCCAAACGGAGCTGAGATGTTGAACGGTCCGCCGTTAATACTGACTTGTCCTGTACGCATTTCTCTCGCCACACGCAAGGCCCTACTATCATCACCCGACCAGACTCCACCAGACAACCCGTACTCCGAGTCGTTGGCCAAATCGATGGCTTCTTCCTCAGAAGAATAAGTAGTGATTGAGAGGACGGGGCCGAAAATCTCCTCACGGAATATGGTCATGTCCGGAGTGACGTCAGCGAACACGGTTGGCCGGACGAAATATCCCCTGTCCAAACCATCTGGCATCCCCAATCCTCCAGCAACCAAGGTGGCTCCTTCTTCGATTCCGGCAGCAATGTATGAGGAGACGCTCTCTTGTTGCTTGCTCGAAACCATGGGTCCACAGCGCTTCGATTCATCCATCGGATTTCCGACCGAGTACTTCCCCATCTTTGCAGAAATCACATCTACTACTTCCTGCTTCTTCGACTTGGGGACGAGTAATCTGGTCAGTGCGGAACACTCTTGGCCAGAGTTTCCGAAGCAAGCGTGAATTGATGCTGATGCTGCCTTTGCAATGTCAGCATCGTCCAGTATGATATTGGCACTCTTACCTCCGAGTTCCAAAGTGACTCGCTTGACGCTGGGGGCGGCCAACTCGCTGACCCTGACTCCGGCTCCGGTTGAGCCGGTGAAACTAACCATATCCACTTCAGGGTGGCTGCTCAATACCTCACCAATTTCTCTTCCATGCCCAGAAACCAGATTGAACACGCCAGCAGGAAGCCCAATTTCATGGATGATGTCGGCCAAAATGAATGAGTTCAGAGGGGCTTCCTTGGACGGTTTGACGACCATTGTGCAACCAGCTGCTATGGCTGGAGCGACCTTGCCGATAATCTGGTGTAGTGGATAGTTCCAAGGAGTTATCATTCCAACTACTCCAATCGGTTCCTTGACAATGAGGGAGTTTCTCACCTCTTCTTCCCATTCATAGTTCTCTAGAATCTTCGCATACGAGCGTGTGACCACTCTTGGCGTACCTACCATGGCACCTCTGCAGTAATTAATTGGAGTTCCAACCTCGGAAGTAATCAGTTCTGTGAGCTCCTCTGTACGCTCCTTGATGGCCTGTGAGAGCATGTTCAGGTAACCGACTCTGTCTTCTACTGAGGTCTTGGACCACCCTGGGAAGGCAGCCTTGGCTGCTGCTACCGCAGCTTCAACGTCAGCTGCCGAGCCGACGGGGACTGATCCGATAGTTTTCTCATTAGCTGGATTAATGACTTCGATTGATCCTTCGCCTGTAGAGTCGACCCATTTGCCATCAATGTACAGGTGCTCGCGCGTGTGCATGCACGACCCACCGTGCGCCGTCTTATGAGATTCATGCAATTCAAGAACGGGTGTGGCATCTGCGAGTCGTGGCGACGAGACTAGTAGTGATGCGTCATGCCGAGAGTAGTTTGGACTACCCTGGTCTTCCTGACCATGACAGGCCACTGAATGCAACAGGTCAACATGAAGCACCACGGATTGCGCAGGCTCTGGCTAATCGCGGATGGGCACCCCAACTAATCCTAGTCAGCAGTTCTAGGAGGACAATTGAGACGTTGGAGGGGTTGTATCCTGTAATTGATGATGCGAAAATAGAGATTCGATCAGAAATCTATCACGCTGGACTAAGCAGTCTATCTAACCAATTGGAAGATTTGATTGAAGATGGTACTACTATGATACTTGGCCACAACCCCGGCTCAGAAGTTCTGGTTAACTACCTAACCGGAGAGTGGGAAGTGATGCCTCCAGCGGCGGCGGCTCTGATTGAGAATGATGGTCAGAAGTGGGATTTGATTGAGGTTCTAAGACCCAAGGAGTTGAGTTAGTCACCACTCAGTCTCAGAATTCCGCATCGAGAGTACAACAGCCGTGGCACCAATAAGCAGCAGAAGAGCTAGGCCTACAGCTACCAGAGTCATCGAGTTGTCAGCAATCCAGTTTCCTCCCTTGCCTCCGGAGTTCAGTTTCTCAAGTTTGAGAGTCTGCTGCTGCTCGTTGAATGGAGTTGTGGAAAGGTAGGTGTCTGTGGCCCGGACTTCAATTGTCATGTTACCCTCAGGTAAGGTCGTACGGACATCGAAAGAGAGTGTGTAGATTCCATCACCGGAAACTCTGTCTCCTCCTGTTCCGTCATCAACCATGAGAAGCCATGCCTCAGAACTGCCGATGGGTGCGAGTCTGCCTATCTTAGCTTGAGCAGAAGAGACTCCGTCTGGATCCTCAATGGCAACTTCTAGGAAATGGGTAATTGGATCGCCACTCGAAGGAACATGGACTGTATCAGCAGTCTCGCCATCTCTGAATACAACAACATCACCAATAATCGGGGCTTCATTCTCAATTGTCAACTTCGGCGCGTCAACAGGGAAACCTCCTGCGTGAGTATGTACTGAAATCACAGTCTCGCCATCTCCGTCTGTTATTCGTATTGGGATTGTTCGCTCTCCGGGAGACATGCCTGCAGGGACTGCAAACTGACCTATCCATTCTCCGTCGGCCTCCACTAGTTGGCTTAGTTCTCCTCCGACTCCAAGTAAGTCCACCGCCGCAGAGTCGATTCCGTGGCCGTCTACCGCAGTTACTGTGATATCGACAATATCTCCTCGAACAACGGAGTCTGGCGAGAATTGCAGAGAAATCATTCGGGGAGCTGCGTTGGTAATATCGATGCTGGCTTCCTCAACGACTGAGATCCAGAAATCATCGATTGTAACTGAGGTTTCGATAATTCCGTGTTGTAGGCCGTCATAATTCACCAATACTGTCCAGATGTCATCATGGATTGTGTGGTCACCGAGAAGGCCGGAATCAGAGAGTTCTACTACTCCTAGACCGATTTCGGTCAAATCCACAGATACCGCTGTGACATCTGTGTCGAAGTCGTAGACTAGGACCTCTAGATGTGCAGAGTCGCCTTCTGTCAATAGTCTGCCTTCTCTGAAGCCCACAGAGAGCAAGGCTGGCGGAGTGTTCTCTTCCTCCGTGATTACCAATGGCGATAGAACTCTGTCAACTGTCTGATGCTCAATGAAAGCTAGATTCTCAGAACTTGCGTTATCGCTGAATGAGATATCGATCCAGCGGTGGATCTCATTTAGTAAACCAGCAAGTGGGCCCTCGTTGACCACACTGCCTGATGCATATGCATCGCCACCATAGTCTCCAATCCACTCTGCTAGTGTGACATTGTGTCCGTCCATCACACCTTCTACAATCGACATCACATCGACTGAGAGAATTAACGCGTCGTTACCGACTAGTGAGAAGCTGTCTCCGGGTACGAGAATCTCCGGAGCGGATCCGGTTTCTCTGGAAATGTGATTTTCGAAGATACGATTTGCTTCCGGTGGTTGCGCCTGCGATATGATAGGCGATGATTCAGGATACTCATTATTCACAGTTCCATTGTCCTCGATGTACTGATACCTGATGGTGCGGTTCCACCAGTCGATTTGTGGTACTCTGTACTCATAGGTCAAGTTGTGCTCGGCACTCCAATCCTCACTTATGGGGCCAATAGGAGTCGCGGAGACATTGAACCAGAACTCGTTCTCTATTTTGTCCACCTCGAACATCGCACCGGTTACATTCTCTTGACTGCCTGAATCGACAATTCTTCGAATCAATCCAAAACTACCCTCGGCATCACCATCGTAAGTTCCATCGAGTCTGAAAGTTTCTGCGACGGTCTCTCCACCCAAGGATTCGAAGTGGATAACAGGGATGGTGCCGTTCACTTCAACTTGGAAGAATTCATCGTCAATCAAGAATCCGAATTCACCACCACCAAGTATCAATGAATGCTGATCCTCTCTAATCCCGTCTTCCCAGCGCTCTAGGATTCTGAACTCATCGAGGTCGAATGAGAAGTACTCGTTTGTACCGCTGTCGAGGCGTAATGTTGCGTTCGCCTCAAGTTGTAAGTGCTGTAGTCTTCTACGGTCATCTTCGTCCCAGGTCTCCCAATAGAAAGACGAAAGTTGTCCGAATCCTCCTTCTGTACTGTTGTTGTCTCCCCCGTTGAAGGACAGCCAACCTGTCCCGTCAATCAAGAAGCGTTCAGTCGAACTGCCTTCCTCCCATGAACGCAGGACCAGTACTTCGTGCACTTCGACGTCGACGGAGAATCCACTGCTCCCTTCGTCATCTTCCTCGGTGGTGTTCAGGAATAGGGATCCATTTCCTCTCATCTCAAAGTCCTGATTCAGAAGTTCGACTCCGTCGTAAGTCTCGTTGAGCCAGATTGTTTCTAGATTGAGTTGTAGCATGAGTCCTTGAGTGCCATCCATCGAGTCCAGCACCAAGGTTCCATTGCCGAGCTCATTCGACTCGAGGATATCCCCTGTCCTCTTCTGCCAACCTCTGCCCTCGAAGTCGATACTGTTGACCTGTTCTGCACCCTCCATACTCCAAATTGTCTCTCTGGTAATCTCATGATCAGCCATCGGCTGATTCCAGCGAGTAATCGACAAGTCTCGGGAACAGGTGGCCTCGAAGGTTGTAACAGAAATCTGGACAGTGTCTCCGAACTCGGGTTCAGTATCGAGAACAATGTCAATCTCGCCACCGGCATTAATGTAGGAGGCGTTGGAGTTGTCAGCAATCTGGACATTGTCTCTGTGCTGCTCCACTGAGACTGTGACTGAAGTTGGAGTATCGCCTCCAGTGAATGGAGGGTCGAATACCACTAGATATCTATGCAGGACATCGTATGTGACATTCCATCCGCCGTCCCAATGTTCCTCGACATCCCAATCGACTAGAACGGTGCAAGTGGTCTGCATCTCCTCTTCAGCGAGAACCAAAGATGCCTGGGTCGACAGGAGAAGTGTAGCGAGGATTACGAGGGCTTGTCTCGCGCGAGGCACGGTACGTGCCTCGAACCATGAGATATGAACCGATTCCCGCCCCGTTC
>CAYYAH010000026.1:0-14072 GCA_964470075.1 uncultured Candidatus Poseidoniales archaeon | reverse complement strand
TGTGCGAGGCCTTATGACCCCCCCTTGAGTCGCCGAATTCCGGAGCGTGATTTCCTGTGTACAGCGGTCAACAACCAATATTCATCCTGAAGGAAGGTACAGAGAGGACTAGTGGAAAGTCAGCTCAGAGCAACAACATCGCTGCAGCAAAGGCCGTAGCTGACTCTGTGCGTTCGACATTGGGCCCCAAGGGCATGGACAAGATGCTAGTCGACGGAATGGGTGATGTCGTCATCACCAATGACGGTGCAACCATCCTCAAGGAGATGGACATCGAACACCCAGCAGCCAAGATGATAATCGAGATAGCCAAGACCCAGGAGCAGCACTGTTTCGACGGCACTACTAGCGCTGTGGTAATTGCCGGAGAACTCCTGAAGCGCAGCGAGGATTTAGTCGAGCAGAATGTCCACCCCACTGTGATCTGCGAAGGTTTCAGACTCGCTTCTGACAAGGCTTCAGAACTGATTGACACTCACTCCATAGGAGTCGACAAGGAGATGCTCGAAGAGGTTGCGAAGACTGCATTGACCGGAAAGAGTGCCGGGGCAGTCAAGGAGTTCCTAGCAGATATCTCTGTTCGAGCAGTTCTGGCAGTTGCTCAGGATGTGGATGGCGAGACAATCGTCGACCTAGATGATATCAAGGTGCAGAAGAAGCAGGGCGGGTCCATCAAGGACAGTACACTAGTCGATGGCATCATACTTGACAAGGAAAGGGTCCACAGCGGCATGCCTCGCAGTGTTTCAGATGCGAAGATAGCTCTGATTAACTCTGCAATCGAGGTCAAGAAGACCGAAGTAGACGCCAAGATTCAGATTACTGACCCCAACATGCTGTCGCAGTTCCTCGATGAGGAGGAGCAGTATCTGAAGTCCCTCGTAGAGAAGATTCAGTCGGCCGGAGCAGATGTCGTCATTTGCCAGAAAGGAATCGACGACATGGCCCAGCATTACATGGCCAAGTCAGGATTGTTCGCTATTCGCAGAGCCAAGAAAAGCGACATGGAGGCCTTGTCTAAGGCTACCAGCGGACGCATCGTGACCAACATCGATGACCTATCCTCTGAAGACCTAGGAAATGCTTCCAAGGTCGAAGAGAAGAAGATTGGCGAGTCCGATATGGTCTTCATTACCGGATGTCCTGATGCAAAGAGCGTCTCGGTTCTGCTTCGAGGAGGAACTGAGCATGTAGTCGATGAGATCCGACGCGCTTTCGATGATTCTGTTGGAGTCGTCGCAGTCGCTCATGAAGACGGCGAGGTACTGACTGGAGGTGGCTCTGTACTAGCCGCAATCAGTAGAGACCTACGCTCCTATGCCGAAGGAATCGGAGGTCGTGAGCAGATGGCTATCGAGGCCTTTTCTGGAGCCCTTGAGGTAATCCCTCGGACTCTAGCCGAGAACGCTGGACTCGACCCTGTAAACACTATCATAGACCTGAGAAAAGCACACTCTGAGGGCAACTCTCATTTTGGAGTCAATGTGTATGAGGGAGGAGTCGTTGACATGAGCGAAAGTAGAGTCTACGAGCCCAGCAGAGTTGTCGAACAAGCAATCCAGAGCGCATCTGAGACTGCTACCATGATTCTGAGGATTGATGATGTAATCTCTAGCCGAGCCAGCCCTCCAATGCCTGAGGGTGGAGATTTCGACGGCATGGGGATGTGAGTCGAGTACGGCCTACGGCCGTAGACCTCGCTTACACTAGATTCAATAATCGCGTCTGAGTGCCCTGCACGCCGATAGGCTGGAGGAATCAGATGTCCATCTTTAGCGTCTACATCGAGGAGGGCTGTATCACTTGCGATGCTTGTGAGGAGGCAGCCCCTGATGTCTTCGAAGTTACTGACGATACCTGCTTCATCAAGCCTGATGCGAGGCTGGATGGTGGATACGACAGAAACACCGACAAATCTGGCCTCAAGCCCGATGTGATTGGCACCCTAGCAGACGACATCATGGATGCAGCAGATGCCTGCCCTGTTGACGTCATCATTCTCGTCGAGGAATCTGATGGCGATGCCAACCCTGAGTCAGAAGTAGTCGAGGCCGCTGAGCCAGTAGTTGAGATGGCAGCGGAGGAACCCACAGAGACGGGCGAAGGCCTCGAAGGCCTACTCTCCGCAGGAGACAGGACCCTGAACATCCTATTCGGCTCTCAGTCAGGAAACTCTGAGGAGTTGGCTGCTAAGTTCGCCAAGAGAGCCTCCGATTACGGCATGGAGGCTACTGTTCACGATATGGATGGGTTCGATTTGTCTTCGATGTCCAGCATGAAGAGGGCATTGATCATCTGCTCGACTTGGGGCGAGGGAGATATGCCTGACAATGCCGAGGAACTCTGGCAGGAGGCAAGCTCGGACTCTGCTCCGAAACTTGATGGCACATTCTTCTCAGTCCTAGCTCTCGGTGACACGAGTTACGAGTTCTTCTGCGAGTCAGGTAAGGACTGGGATCAGAGATTGGAACAACTGGGAGCTACTAGACTAGTTGACAGGGTTGACTGCGATGTAGACTACGATGCCATGGCCGAGGCATGGGCTCTCGATGCTCTGGCTGCTATGGCAGCAGTCGATGGTAATGGGACATTTCTTGAGGATCAAGTCGAGCCAATCAAAGATCATGTCGGAGGCACAGCCGCAGTCGCATCCGGAGAAGACGGCTTCACGGTGCCGAGTATTAAGTCAGAGGCAGTACAAGTCGAAGTTTCGATATTCCGTTACGACCCCGAAAGCGCCACTACAGGAAGAGATACTTGGGTCTGCGCTCTGCCCAGCAAACTGTCAGTTTTGGGCGCCCTCAGGGCTATCAAGGGCACTCATGATGGAAGTCTGACATTTAGGGATGGCCAAGATGACGACCCGACCACTGCGATATCAGTCAATGGAAGACTGATTCTTCCTGGAAGTGTCAGCATCGATTCTGCCGCTTCGCAAAGCGAAAACTCGTTGCAACTACGAATAGATCCTCTTCCAGCGTTCGATGTGGTCCGAGACCTAGTAGTCGATTTATGGCCTCTGGAAAGGTCACGCGAATCATCCGAGCCATGGATGATTGCCGCCACCAGGGCAGGTGCAAACACATCTCAGGGAGTGATTGGCACTATGGAACCCGCTGTAGCCGACCACCTACATTCGATTACAGACTTCTGCAGCGCCCCGTTATTGCACTCATCTTCTGACGCAACCCCCTATTCTGACGACTACATCGGACCCGCTGTCTTGGCTAGAACTTGGGCTAGAATGAATGATCCTCGTTCCTCTGCTAGAAGCATATCTGCTATGCAGGAAATTATGGATTCAGCAGGTGGAATCAAGGCAGAGACCGACTTAGCATCTATCAGGAGGCAGAACGCCTCTTCGAGAATAATCTCCGATGCGCTGCTAGATGCTCGCACGGCCACCCTAGGTAGGGATGCATTCAACGGACGTCATGGTAAGCATGTCTGGTGGTACAGCTGGTCTGTTAAGAGCAGCGGCATGGTCAATGATACGGTGCTCTACAGACAGGTTCTCGGACCACTAGGCCTATTCGGCAATCTATTCTCAGGGGTCACTGCTAGAATGGTCCTCGGATTTACTAGAACCGGCGGCAATATGTTCAACGGAATGCTGGGAATGGTCGCACCACCTGCGGGAATCGGAAAGATGCCCAAACAATTCAACTCCTCTGTTGACAACCATCACGAAGTGGTTGCGATATTCAATGAAGTGGATGGTAGATTCTGATGCCTCTCAAGTATGCTTACCATCCTGGAAATGTCGCCCACAGCAGTGCTACTGAAGTGGCCCAGACCATGGAGCCAGCAGCAAAGTCACTGGGAATTGAATTAATCCCACTACTAGGTGCAACTAGCTGCGGCGCAGGAATTATCAGGCAGGCTAGCAGAAGGCTGCAATTGACACTTAACGCTCGAACTTTTGCTATGGCTGAAGAAATGGGCCTAGACATCATTACTCCTTGTGCTGCAACCGCAGGCAATCTCCACGAGGACCTCCACACACTCAAGACAAATCCAAACCTATTGGGCGAGATTAACGAAGTTCTCGAGAGGACTTGCGGGCGCCAGTTCAATGGAGATACAAATGTCCACCACCTCTTACACGTAATTGTGGATGAGATCGGGCTAGACAAACTCGAGGCGGCTGTTTTGAATCCGTTCAATCTGGATGCTGCAGGCTTCTACGGCCCCAATATCCAGCAGGATGGTGCTTGTGGGAATGACGATGTTCACGACCCAACTTATCTCGAGCAGGTCATCAATGCAATTGGAGGCAATCCTGTAAATTGGGAGTCACGCACTCAGAGCGTAGGGGTGCCCGGATTGTTCTCGGAGGAACCGACCGTCCTGCGACAGGCTGCAGCAGTTCTCTCCGAGGCTAAGCATGAGGGTGCAAAGATAATCGTCAGCGCCTGCAACCTTTCTCATACAGTGCTCGATGTGTATCAAGGAAAAGCATCGCAAGCTACCGGACTTGCTACCAATATCCCAGTCATTCACTTGACAGAGATGCTAGCCTTTGCTTTGGGTCACCACAATGACAGACTCGCACAACTTCGAACTAGAGTCGCAGTCATAGGCGACTGATTAGTCATCAACGAACTGCTCAAGTCCCGTTTGTCCCGATGCTCTGAAAGTTCCTGGGGGCAGACTGCTAACTTCCGACTCTTCGATATTGGCTTCATCTGTTTCAGAGATTTCCACTCTGTGCAACTCACGCTGAGAAGTAACGAAGTCGATTGCGGAAATGCTACCTCTTTTTGATTTAATTTCAAACTTATTGAGATTTGAGAGATTGGCCACTGCTCCTCGGGCAATTTCTCTCCTGACTCGATGAACTGCCCGTCGCATATACTCCTCTCTCCTCTCTGCAGCCGCCCAAGCCCCCTCATCTCTAGTCTCCTCTGCAATCAGTACGACCACCTCGCCTTCACGATGTCTACCGGTCCTGCCTCGGCGTTGGATTGTCCTAATTTCACTGGTTATAGGCTCGTAGAAGATTACTAGGTCAGCGCTCGGAATATCCAACCCCTCTTCTCCGACAGAAGTCGCCACCAGTACGTTAGCAGAACCATCTCTGAATTCATCCAATCTCTCGACCTGCTGCTTGGCAGTGAGTCCCTCGCTACCGTCACGACTTGACTGTCCAACGAATCTCACTGGCCGAGCACCTTTGAGCTCTGAAAGTGCCAACTCTAGTGCCGACACCGTATCTCTGAAGGTAGCGAATACAATGATTCTGGATTCGGAATCGCGTCGCAGCCGCTCCCTGACGAGTCTACGAACAGCACCTACCTTGCTGTGTACCTCGTCCATCTCCTCGAGACTGCGAATTAATCCTGAGATTCTGGGGTCTCTGAGGAATCCTCGAATGGATTTCGTATTGGAACGATCCCCCGAAGACAGTCTGAGCAGGAACTCCTTAGAAGCCGCGCATCCCTGAGATAGAAGGTGATTGATTAGGTGATGCAAACGCATAGCTGTGGCAATCTGGGACACTGATTGATATGCGTTCGACTCTCCCCTAGAAATCGCAGTCTGAGCCCTATCCATAGCATTGGATAATCCAGCATGGCTGATTGCACCGGACATCACATACCTCCCCAATCTTCTCTGCCTATCCACTATGCCTCGCTGCCACAGAATCAGTGGCTCGGCCAAATGTCTGATTTCATCTGGAACAGTCACTCTGATTTCCTGCAGTTCCAAGCCAGCAAGATGCTTGGCGAGCATCGGATCGCCTGAGGGCCTGAGATGGATTCTCTCGAGGCTCAATCTGGTACAGACTTCTCTGACCAAATCTTTTCTCGAGCCGGGACTCGCTGTGGTAGCGAAAACAAGTGGATTAGAAGACTGTGAATTGTATATTTCACCCACTTGGGCCATAGCGTGCTCGCCAGTGGCATGATGGGCCTCGTCCACAACTAGAAGTGAGCAATCTTTCAGATCAAGAGTCCCTTTCACGACGTCATTACGAACTACTTGAGGGGTGGCGACTATCACTCTCGAAGAACCCCAGAGACCAGGTCTTTTCACAACTGGATTCTGGCCCGTAATCGAGACCGGCTCAACGTCTTCCAATGCTAAGGACAGACCACGTAGATGCTGCTCAACCAGAGCAACAGTCGGAGCTATGACAAGGGACCACCCGGAAGTGCTCTGAAGGCGCTCAGCGATGACCATCCAAGCCACCACAGTTTTTCCAGCAGCGGTCGGTAGGACTAGCATGGTCGAGCCAGTCAGGGCCTCGTCTGCAGCCTCTAACTGGTATGCTCTAGCCTCAATAATGTCCGAAGAGAGCATGGGATGAGATATCCGAGGCTGCATGGAGGGGGAACTTTGAGGTCAGGGTTCAAAATCCTTACAGTATCTAGACATCACTAGAACACCCCGTAGGGGTGAGAGCAAACCTGCCCCGATTCGTTCATATAGGGTATGTTTGTCGCAAGGCCGCTCACTACGTGAGGTACCAGACACCATAAGGCTCTGCAAAAGCACCCTACTGGTCGCTGCCGCACTCGCGGCAGGGGTCCGGTGTCACGGTGCCTCCTTTGCGCGGTGGGCCCGCCTAACGGTCGTTCGCGACCCGAAGACGGAAGAACTGGAGGTACAAACATGGCCGACCGAAGCAAGCCCCGCCGTGGTAGCATGGGCTTTAGCCCTAGGAAGCGAGCTATCCGCCAGTTTGGTAGGGTTGGGGCTTGGCCTGAATCCAATTCTTCTGAGATTCGCGTTCAGGGCTTCGCTGGATGGAAAGCGGGAATGACTCACGTCCTAGTCCGCGACAACAATCCAAACTCTCCTTCAGCAATGCAGGAAGTCAGGAAGGCAGTGACTGTAGTCGAAACTCCTCCTATGTCTGTTCTAGCCGTTCGTGGCTATTCTATGACTCCGTACGGCATGCAGACCGCCGGCGAGGCATGGGCTAACTCCGACACAGATCCAGATGGTCTGACCCCTCGTCTGGCCAACCAGACTCGTGGCGAGCGTGACATGGAAGAGGGTCGCAAGCCCGCAAAGCGCGGCGGACGCATCCCCAAGCGCGGCGGATTGAGTGAGGAGGCTATGGAGGCTCTACGGAATGCCGACCTCTGTGACGTCCGCCTAATCGTCTGTACTCAACCATCTCTAGTCAAGAGCGTCACCAGTAAGGTTCCTGAAATCATGGAAGTCGCTCTTGTAGGTGGAGACAACGCAGCCAAGCTCGACTGGGCAGAGGAGAGACTCGGCGGAACAATCTCTCTAGAGGATGTTTACGAGGCTGGCCAAGAAGTCGATGTCGTTGGCGTAACCAAGGGCAAGGGCTGGCAAGGCTCGATTAAGAGATGGGGAATCAAGTTACTCTCTCATAAGAACAGCAAGCGTAGGAGACAGGGCGGAAATATGGGTGACTTCGGAACTAGGTACGTCCGCAAGACCATTCGCCAAGCCGGCCAGGTAGGATACCACCAGAGGACCGAGCTCAACAAGAAGATCCTTAGAATCTCTCAGCCTGAGGATTCTGAGATTACTCCAGCAGGTGGATTCCTCAACTACGGAGAGGTCTCCAACCCATATATGCTGATTCAAGGCAGCCTCCCAGGTCCATCCAAGAGGATGCTGAGATTCCGCGATGCAATCAGGCCAAGATCATCCAAGGGCGATGTGGAAATCACATACGTCAGCACATCGAGCAAGCAGGGAGCGTGATTAGATGAAGGCGAAGATGTACAACTTGGTCAATCACGTCGATCAGGACGAGCTCGATGCCGGCCTACTCGCCGAGCATTACAGCGTAGAGGTGAACGATGGCAAGGGGATGACCTTGCCAGCACCCTTCTCCGCAGAAGTCCGCGAGGATATCATCCGCTCCGCAGTTCTGGCCTCACGTGCAAACCGCAGGCAACCCTATGGTCACCGTGAGCATGATGGCAAGCGCGCACCTCAACCCGGCATGAAACACTCAGTCGAGTGGTGGGGCAAGGGACGGGGTGTCTCCAGAATCATGCGTAAGACCGGACAGAGAACCGGTGCTCAGAACCCTCATACTCGTGGAGGAAGGAGGGCCCACGGACCTCTTGTAGCCAAGGACTGGTCACAGAAAGTAAACTCAAAGCAACGTCGAACTGCTCGCAACTCAGCCATCGCAGCTACCGCAGACCGCGACATGGTCGCAGCCCGTGGTCACCGCTTCGATGACGCGGTCCGCTTCCCAATCGTCATCGACGACTACGTCGAGTCAAGAGACGGGTCGGATGAGAGATACGATATTGAGTCCCTGCCCCTACAGTATTCAACTCGCAAGTTCGTCGCAATGATGGAAGGACTAGGACTTGGAGCCGACCTCGAGAGAGCCAAGGGTGGAAGAGGGATTAGGGCCGGTAAGGGCAAGATGAGAGGCCGCAGATACCGCACTCCGAAGAGCGTACTACTGGTAGTATCTTCCAAGGAAGGACTGCACAAGGCTGCAGCAAATGTCCCAGGCGTCGATGTTGTCGCCACCAAGGACCTTTGCGCAGAGGATCTAGCACCCGGCGGAGATGCCGGACGTCTGACTGTCTGGACCAAGCAAGCAATTGGAGCACTGGAGTGATTTTGATGGTTGACCCGTATGACGTAATCATCATGCCTTGGATTACCGAGAAGACTCTCGAAGCCAGGCGTGTCGCTGACGAAGATAGTGGATACCGCGAGAACAACAACAGAATCGAATTCATCGTCCACAAGGATGCTACGAAGTCAGATATTAGGGACGCAGTTGAGCAGATGTTCGATGTCAAGGTAGCAAAGGTCAACACCAGATTCACAATCACAGGTAAGCACGCTAGCGTGCGACTAGCCGAGGGATACGACGCTGAGGAGGCAGCTCTCAAGTTGGGAGCATTCTAACGAGGTAGATGATATGGGTAAGCGCACACGTTCACAACGCAGGGGCTCGAGTCCAAAGAACAAGGTCTCAAGCCACCGTTTCCCGGCTTCCAACAGGATCCCTCGCGTTAACGACAAGATTGGAGAAGTCATCGATTTAGTCCATAGCCCGGCACACACTGCTCCACTTGCTAAGATCAAGTTCGATGACGGCACAATAGGCCACATCGCAGCCCCTGAAGGAATATCTGTAGGGCAGAATCTATCATTCGGCGACAATGTTACTCTGCGACCTGGTAACGTCACCAAACTCTCACAGATTCCCGAGGGAACTCCAATATCCAACATTGAGGCAAGGCCCGGTGACGGTGGAAAGTTCGCTCGCTCCGGCGGTAACTCCGCAGTTCTGGAGGCTCGAATCGATGACAGGGTACGTGTAAGACTTCCAAGTGGCAGTGTCAAGGACCTGCCAGCAAACTGCAGAGCCACAATCGGTGTTCTATCCGGCCACGGCCGAACCGAGAAACCTCTGATGAAGGCCGGTGCCGCACATTACCGAGCTAAGGCAAGAGGCAAGCTGTACCCAACAGTCAGCGGCGTCGCAATGAATCCAGTCGACCACCCTCACGGCGGAGGTAACCATCAGGCCGTTCATGGGCCAAGTTCGGTCAGTAGAAACGCTCCACCTGGAAAGAAGGTTGGAAACATCGCACCGCGCCGAACCGGTCGCGGTAGAGTGAGAGAACAGGAGAATGCATAGAATGGCCCGAAGGAGATCCAAGAAGGTATTCCGCTCACCTAAGCTGGCACGTCGCCAAGCTCGCAAGCGCCGCTCTAAGATTAGCGAGCGCAGGAAGAAGGAATTCCTGTGGCGTGGCTACACTTTGGATCAATTGATGGAGATACCACTGTATCCTCCTGAGGATGATATGGAAGCCCCATGCATTGCAACACTAATGCCTTCCAGAGCAAAGCGCTCTCTGTCCCGCGGTCTGAGCCCCGAGTGCCAGAAGTTCCTAGACAGAATCCGCTCAAACAACGGTAAGGTCGTCAAGACTCACTGCCGTAGCATGTACATTCTACCAGAGATGGTTGGAACTACAGTTGGAATCCACAACGGCAAGGACTTCGTCAATGTCGAGATAGCACCCGAGATGATCGGCCATGCACTGGGTGAGTTCGCCCATACGCGCAAGTCGGTTACACACACCGGACCTGGTGTCGGTGCTACCCGTTCGTCACAGCACGTGGCGCTAAAGTGAGGTGAAAGAGATGAGCAGGAGAGCAGGAAAGCCACAGTCGGGATACACCCAGTTGCTGGAAGGCTCGAACCTAGTGACAGCTCGTGCAGTCAACATTGACTGCCACCACAAGCACTGCTACCATATTGCAAAGGCAATTCGCGGAATGAACGCAGCAGCAGCAGTCCAGTATCTAGAAGATGTGGTTGCCAAGAAGAGGGCCATTCCTTACACCCGCCGTTCTCGTAGAGGCAGGGGCGGCAACACGATGGCAGGCCATCGCAAGGGCAAGATGGGGCCGGGCAAGTACCCAAACAAAGCCTCTAAGGAATTCATCAAGCTGATCAACAGCGCCATGGACAACGCTCGCCAACGCTTCGACACCCTCGATGCAGAGGACATGACAATCACTCACGTAGCTGCCCACCGTGGTCAAGTTGCAGTCAACTGGCGCCCTCGCGCCATGGGCCGCGCTACTCCGAGTAACCACTACCAGGTTAATCTCGAGATTTTCCTCGAGCACTATGGTGAGGGCGAGAATGAGGAAATCTTCTGAGGTGAATGAATGAAGCAGCAGACGACAATCCGTGCTCTCGTTGACCGCAATGTCAAGCGACAGCTAGTTCGTGAGTTCCTACTACGTGAGACCGAGCGCGCTGGCTTCTCCGGTTTGACCTTCACACGAACTCCAGAAGGCACCAAGATCAGTCTTCGGGCCGAGCAGGTCGGAAGGGTCATCGGTCGCCGAGGTAAGGTCATCCATGAGCTCGGAAACCGACTCAAGAACGATTTCGACCTCGACCGACCTCATCTTGATGTCGATGAGGTCGAAGAACCTCGCCTAAGTGCTCAGATTATGGCCAGCAAGTTGGCAAGCTCACTAGAGAGAGGCTGGTTCTTCCGCAGAGCCGGCCATGGAACTGCTCAGCAGATTATGGATGCTGGAGCCCGTGGCTGCCTAGTTATCTTGAGCGGCAAAATCACCGGCGCCCGCCACCGGGTCGAGAAGTTCCAGCAGGGTCACATCAAATTCTGTGGAGAGACTGCTCTCGAGTTCATGGATACCGGATTCTCTACTGCTGTCAAGAAGTTGGGAACAATCGGCTGCACTGTCAAAATTATGAGACCAGGAGTCAAACTCCCGCACGAGATCATGATCACCGAGCGGGCTGATTCGGGCTTACCACCTCTCTCTGAGGTTGCAATATTCGAGACCAGTGTAGAAGACGTCCCCGAGGAAACCGAGTCCGAAGAGGCCCCAGAGGCAGACGATGTAGTAGACTCAGTGGTTGAGAAGATCGCCGATATCGAATCAAAGGAGGAGGAGTGAATGAGTCACATCAGATCCAGAGACATTGACTCGATGAGTCCAGAACAGCGTCAAGAGATGCTAGAGGAACTCAGAGAGGAGATGCTTCAACTGCGCTCGCAGCAGGCATTGGGTGGTTCAGCTTCGAACTCCGGAGCATACAAGCAGACCAGAAGGAGCATAGCAAGATTGCTCACACTAATCAATCAGGAGAGTGAGTAAAGCAGATGGCTGGTATATGCAACCTATGTGGGCTGCCTGATGAACTATGCATTTGCCAAGAAATAGCCAAGGAACAGCAGAAAGCGACAATTTCAGTAGAAAGAAGGAGGTATGGAAAGATGGTCACAATAGTCCAAGGAATCGATGACTCGGCCATTGACCTCGGTGAATTGGCTAAGATACTCAAGGGAGCCTGCGCCAGTGGCGGTACCGTCAAGGATCGCACCATAGAGTTGCAGGGCGATCACAAGCGAAGAGCTGCTAAGGTCCTAGAGCAGAATGGATATCAGGTGGAGGTGCGATGATGATGGGTTCAATGCATATGCCTTGGTTGTCCAGGAAAATTACCGTAGTCGAATCATTAGATCCAACTTTGGTCGGACTAACCGGTACTGTCCTAGACGAGACTCGCAGAACAATTCGCGTTCTGACCGACAATGGAAGAGTCCGTCTAGCGAAGAACGTCATCACATTCAAAATCGACTCGGGCGAGGTCATCGAAGGATCTTCTGTGACCCAGCGCCCAGAGGATCGAATCAACAGAAGGTACAGGAGGGACTGAGATGAGAGACATAGGAGTGGATGTCAAGACTCCAGAAGGAGAGTGGGATGGTAACGATAACTGTCCATTCTACGGCAGTCTGAGGCTACGTGGCCAGATTATCGAAGGCACAGTTTACACATCGATGATGTCAGATTCAATCGTTATTGAGAGGCAGACTACTCGCTACATGAAGAAGTACGAGAGATACCAGAAGCGCACCCGACGTTACTCCGCTCATCTACCTTCATGCATTGGAGGAGTTAGTGTAGGGGACAAGGTCCGCATCATGGAGTGCCGCCCTCTATCCAAGACTGTCAAGTTCTGCGTTATTGAGAAGGAGGCTTCACAATGAAGGGAATAGCAGGCAAGGTTACTGCCGGACTTCCTACTCAGGCAAAGCTTGACTGTGTCGACAACACTGGGGCCAAAGTGGTCCAGTTGATTACCGTCCTGAAGAAGGGAGGAGTAGCTCGCCGCTACCCAGCTGCAGGAGTAGGGGACATGGTCAGAGTAACAGTACGCCGAGGAACTCCAGAGACCCGACGTCAGATATTCGATGCGGTAATTGTCCGTCAGGCGCGCCCTTTCAGAAGAGTCGACGGTACATGGGTCCAGTTCGAGGACAACGCCTGTGTAATTACCAACCGCAAGGGCGAGGTTCAGGGTTCAGACATCAAGGGACCTGTCAGCAGAGAGGCGGCAGAGCGCTGGCCTAGGATTGCTGCAACAGCGAAGCAGATTGTATGAGGTGATGGAAATGGCTAGCAAGAAACCCGGAAAGCAGCGCCGCAAGGGCAGCGAAGCTCCTCTGCACCTCAAGAGGAAGAGAATTCGAGCCAGATTGGTCACTGACGACCCTGAGCTTCAGGCGATTCGTACCGTCACCGTCAGAGTTGGAGACGAGGTAGAGGTTGTGCGAGGAGACTTCGGCAGCCCCAACAGCGTCAAGACAGAATCACGCGGCAAGCGTTTGGGACAGTCAAGAGGTCGCAGCGGAATCAAGGCAAAGGTTGCTTCAGTTGATACTGAGAGAGCACTGATCTATGTCGATGGAATGACTTCCAGTACTGCAGATGGCAAGGAAGAGGGAGTTCCAATCAGGGCCTCCAACATTGTCATCACTTCACTATTCGATGGCGACCAGTTGAGAATCAAGAGACTCTTAGAGAGAGCCGGAGGTGCATCAGATGAGTAGAAGCCACATCAAAAGACTGGTAATGCCTCGCAGTTGGCCACTTCCAAGGAAGTCTTCGATTTGGGTGCAGAAGCCTAATCCAGGCGGCCACAATATCGAGAACTGCATGCCTCTAGCACTAGTTCTACGCGATGTACTAGGAGTCGCTCACACCCACCGAGAGGCCAAGCGAATATTGTACTCGCGACAGGTAATGGTAGACGGCCGAATCGAGACCGACGGAGGCCGAGGAGTAGGTCTGATGGACGCTCTAACTGTTGGAGACAACAGTTACCGCTGTGTCCTAGACACCAATGGCAAGTTACGCTACCGCCCCATCTCCAGCGACGATGCGACCTCCAAGGTCTGCAGAGTCATGGGTAAGACAACAATTCGAGGCGGCCGAACTCAGTTGCACTTGCACGACGGACGCAACATCCTGATGGATGACGCGTCAGCATACGCCACAGGCGACAGCGTCGTCCTAGCACTCCCCGATCAGGAGATTTCTGCACATCACAAGTTCACAGAAGGCTCACTCTCGTACCTAACAGGAGGAAGTCACATTGGTGAGACAGCTACTATCAGAGGTCACGATGTGAAGCGTTCATCTAAGGCAAACGAGGTTCAGTTCGATGACTTCTCTACGATTGCCGACTACGTCTTCGTAATCGGCTCATCCGCAGACATACCGGGGGCTGAATCATGAGTGAAGGAGCCAACCCGATGCTA
>CAYYAH010000025.1:0-14289 GCA_964470075.1 uncultured Candidatus Poseidoniales archaeon | reverse complement strand
ACTTGAGACCCTTCATCGCAGCCCTAACTCTGCCAACGAATGGCTCCGATGGAAGCCCATGTTCTTCTGGGTATCTCAGTAAACTCTCTAGCACAGCCTCCCTGCTCTCTGTAATGGAAGTCGCGAAATCACCATTCGATAATTCATGGTCGGCTGCGAAAGCAAGTAACTCAGCACTGGCTTGCACCCTCCTCTCAGCACCATGATGATCACCAGTTCTGAGATACAATTTGAATCGACTAGTGACAGTGCTTGCCAGAGCGGGATTTGAGTTAATGATTGAGACAGCCTCCTTCCATCCTGCGGAATGAGCGAACTCAATCAGTGCCTTGCGCATAACCAATGAGGATTTCTCGAAATCATCGCTTAGTTTACCCGCAGCATCCTTGTATGCCCTAGCAGCGTTCAGACGATCCCCCTTCTCCCGCAGTATCGCTGCACGAACGACTTGCAGTTCTGGTGACGCCTTCGCATACTGTCTATACCAGTCTTCCAGAGCTGGGACGCCGATGTTGTATTCTACAACCAAGTCAGTAACTGTCCCAACAGTTTTCATCGTCACGCCATTGTGCCATGAGAGATTACTTAGTGATTGAATAGCTTCCTCAATTCTCTCGGTAGTGCCAATTTGTAAATCCATGGCTGACCTGTTCAACTGTAAGGAAACAATCAGGGCCTCAAACAGACGCCTCTCTAGTGTCGTCAGGTTTGCCTTTCCTACAGATTCATTGAGATTATTGATACTAGTCTCACGTACGACACGGTCACCTTCGGCCGACAAGGCTCTTCTGACCTCATTCAGTGATCGCAGGCCGTCAGAGTCCAGTTTCTCATGTATCGACTCTACTTCTTGGGCCAAACCGTCTAGCAGAGAAATCAATGCGATTGAGGTATCGCTAAGAAACGGATCCTTAGTGGAATCTTCAATCGAAGATAGAGCGACTTTTCTCAATTTAGAAAGGTCTCTCTTGTTGACCATATCCCCGCCCGAATACAAGTGCCAACAGAGCAAAACTCTCTGAGGGTAAACCTTGGCGAGTGAAGGCGATTCCTCGAACACTGCCAACATTCCACCTATGTCCGCGGCCTCAACGAAGGTATTGAGCACCACATCAGTATGTCTAATCGAATCTCTCTTGAGTAACTCTCGTGCGGCCTCGACCCTGGTTTCTATCGATACACCCCTACCGTTGATTGCCGAGACAATACCATCTTCATCCATCTCAGGGATAGATGACAGAATTGCTTGTGATATTGAATCAGAATCACTCGAAGAAAGCAAATCTAGTGCCGTTGAGACGTGTTCAGGACCCTCGATAACTGCTTCTTTAATCACCCCAACAGCCTCGGAAGCCCGATTTTCCGAGACTAGTTTCTTGGCTAACAGCCAACGGACCGGATTAGGCAAACTCTCACCAATTTCAGATAGAATTGTTAAACCTCTCAACAACTCATCAGCAGACAAATCCTCTCCACAATGCTCAGACTTTTTCCAAGCAACTATTCGCATTGCTCTAGACAGGCCATCATCACCCTCACATAGGGCACAGTCTCTCCATTCGGTCATCTCACCAGAACGAATCCTAATCAGTCGTGCTTGCTGCTTTGCAACTTCACCTAACTGTTCATCTGCAATACCTTCGAACACCTGCAATGCCTGATCGCTTGAGTTGGACGCCAGCAATATTCCTTCGAGCAGAGCACCCTCGGCTCTCAGACCTCTCAGTGATGGCTTCATCTTCCTCATCCACAATTTCATTCGCGGTTTTCCATCAGCAAGATCCCTGCGAATCGCGTGAAGGGCATGGTCCTGTTCGGAGTCAGTCCTGAATGGTAAATCAAGAGATAACCAATCTTTGATTTGAAGGGGATCTTGAGGGTCGATTCGGGATAACTCGACCCAATTCTCAGTGTCTATTTCCGGCCCCCCAATCTCGATTATAGGGAACCTGCTGAGTTCAGCCAAAATCGGCGCTTCTTTAGCCAGTGCTTCCCATACTGGATGAATTCCTGAGACACACTCTTCTCTCAGAACATTCAGTTGAGAATCTAGATCTGACCCCCAGTCGTTCCCTCGATTGCAATGAACTAGTAATACCGCAATTTGGTAGGCGTAAGACCATTCAGAGGCCAATGCTTCGGCAGGAGTTGACAACCAATTCTCAGTACTGCGAACTCTTCCACGACCTCCTCTCCTGCCGATTCTGCTACGACCCGATTTTCCTCCGGCCTCAATTGAGGGGGCATCGACGCTGGCGTTGCTAGCCGCCAACAGCGCCAGAGCTCTCCATTCGTTAGGTAGAAGAGCCCACGCCTTGGGGCGCTGCACCACCTTTTTCCGCCTTTGGGGGTCGATTCCCGCTTTGTCAAGCGAATCGATGCACTCGAGAAGGTAATCCTCCAACATATCACTCGTGAGTTTGCCCGATACACTTCCATTCATCAACACATCGCCTTGCTATGCAAGGCGTAAGAGCGAGAACTCAAGACACCGCGGCCCTAGCAGAGAGCGTGGACCCATTGCGAACCACTATCCTGCTACTGCACCCAATAGCGGCGGTTGCGTTAATCTGGGTGTTCGTACGCCAACGCAGATGGAGAGAGCAGAGTAATTTGCTGAGAGGCGATGAGAGGAAGCAAGCGTTGGCAGACCATGAGGCCACTGGAGAGTGGATGTTACGCGGCACAATCGGGGTGATTGGTTTGGCCTTTGTAGCCCAGATTGCTAGGGCGAGTATAGACGGGGCTGAGTGGAACAAGTACATCGTACCTGATCACTTTCACGGTTGGGTTGGTTTTCTCGGGCTGTTCTTGATGCTTATTCTCAGGAATCACGGAAGAACTACTCGCAATCTGAAAGAATCTGGTAAGTCTTTTGTCAGAAGTAAGCAGACCCATGGAAAGATTAGTGATTTGATGCTGATGCTTGTAATTATCCACGCGTTCTTGGGATTCCTATATTTGCTCAGTATTCTCTGACTAACGCTCGGACCACATCTCTAGCCAAACCTCCAGATTTCGATCTATGTCATCAATCACAACCTGCCGCCCTGCCCTCTCTCCACTTTCCAGTGGTTGGATTCGGCAACCACACGCATTAGCATGCCCCCCTCCATCGGGATCGAATCTTGTTGCAAGACGAGTCAAGTCATAGAGCCCGCCTTCTGTATGCAGAAATGAGTTGGTGTAAAAGGAAGCCGAAACCGGGTAAACGTCTTCGTCACCAAAGGAAGCACCAACATCCCCGTGAATCACCACACAGGCATCACAAGCTTCACCGGCCATTGCTGTGATTCGATACCCGTTGGAACGCATCCCCCTGTTTTCCATCCTGACGATGGCCAACCTATCGACAACCTCCATGTTCTGTGAGATTGCTGCATTCAACTCGGTCTGACGAATCTTTCTCTCTTCCAAGGCTGAGGCTACCCAATCTTCAGAGAGAATCTCTTCGACACCCAATCCCACCTGTAACGACTCTAGAATGTGAATAGCCAAACCGGACTCGACATCGATTAACCTACCAAGCCAGATTACGGGGTGATCTGAAAGAAATTCCTCGCGCGTAACTCCTCCTCCATCCAACTTGTCGACCCAAGTTAGGAATTCTGACATGTCACTGAGATCGACTTCATCGACCAACATGTCGTAGGCGATTCTAGCCGCCGAGGGAGCATGTCTCCAGACTGAGATTACGCCGTCTTCATCTCCGACCGGGGCATTAGACTGATGGTGATCTATACTCAACCCACATTCGGGGTGTCTAGGCAGGTCGCATACCGCAGTGTTACGGTCAATACAACCATCCAGCAGCCCCGCTCTCAATTCTCCGGGGTGTCCGAACACAATCTCAGCATCGGGCCACCACCGCCTGAGGATAGCTCCAGTCACAACCCCATCGAGGTCACTGTCGGTGACGATTCTCCTGATGTCCAATGACAGCGCCTCACTAACCATTCAACAACATCGCCCCGCCTTCCCCACATTGTGCTTTCGACCACCAACTCCCCCTTCTCACACTCATTATCGCTATCTGCATAGGCAATTGAGATATGGTTGACCACCGTGCGAGACCCTATGGAAACATCCTGCGGCTTTGTTTTGGTCAATTTCGATAGCGTATTGCTCCTCCAGTATCCTCAGGGACATTGGAGCTTCCCTAAGGGACATGTCGAAGATGGGGATGCTAATCATCACATCACTGCCTCAAGAGAGTTAGCCGAAGAGACTGGGATTGCAGATGTCACCATAGATGATGAGTGGAGCATCCGCACTCATTACACATTCATGCGAAAGGGTAAGAGCATTCCAAAACAGGTATTCTGGTACATTGCTGAGACCGAGGAGCTCAGCGTCACTCTCTCGCATGAGCACACCAATTACATGTGGCTCGATTTCGATGATGCCCAGGCACAACTAACCTTCGATCAGGAGAAGGAATTGCTTCACTCAGCGCGAATGCACATGCAGCAAATGGGTAAGGCAGTCTGATTTCTACAGTTTCAGTCCAACCAACCAACCTATTGCAATCAATAGAATTAGAACGGTAAAAACCATATCAAATATTACTTTGAGAGTTACTAGAAATTTACCCATTCCTTTTAGAATTGGAGAACGTTCTGAATTATCAATACTCTTTATCAGCTCTCTATAGCCTTCAAAGTATTTTGTAAAGAAAAACACAGCGGATCACTCTTCACGCTTCCCTAATGGAGTCCACAGAACCTCTTTCTCTCCGGTTACCAATGCAATCCATCTAGAGAGAACAAAGAGCCAGTCTGAGAGCCGATTGAGGTAAACAATGACTTCATCTCGAACTGAACCTTCTCCTGCCTCAGCTCGCAATGAGCAGGCATGCCTCTCGGCTCGCCGTGCAACGGTTCTAGCGATGTGCAAGGTAGCTACCGGAGGCGATCCGGTTGGCATGATGAATGACTCCAAAGGTTCAGTATCTTCCAGCCAAGAGTCCATCTCGCCGACTAATCTTTCACACTCAGCATCGCCTATTAGAGACATTTGCTCAGGAAGACCCTCGGGTGGGCAAGAACATTCAGCCCCAACATCAAACAACTCCTGCTGGATTCGTCCAAGCGCATCATCTGCCAATGAGTGAGCGTAGGCCCAGCGTGGTTGCATCTCTCTGGACTCAGGGATTGGAAACCGATTGAGTTCCATCCGTACCATGCCAATCTGTGAGTTTACCTCATCAATAGTTCCGTAAAGCCGCACACGAGGGTGCTGCTTACCGACCTTGCTACCATCCAGCATGTGAGTCTCACCTCCATCGCCGACTCCGGTATGGACCCTGTTGATGCGAACCATGCACTCGCGACCGAGTCATTTCCTATCAATCGTGCCGCGATACAGACGAGTCGGCATTTCGCAAAGCATCCTCGATTGCCTCAGTCCAAGAACTATCTATTGAATCCCATCCGCCCTCTCTCTCCAACTCTGCTAGGTGCTCTCTCTCGGATTCGGAATCACCCATGTGGCGGTGAATCAGAACCAGTGCAGCATGACTCATTGCGTTGATCCAAGGATCTTCCATGTCCCATGATCGCTCGAAGTGAGATATCGCTCCTCTCGGACCGTGAATCAGGCCACGGTGAATTTGCCTCAGTCCTGATTTTGACCAAGACACGCCTTTGATTCCAACAACTAAACCTCGGAACGCAAGGTAGATTTCCAAAGCCACTAGAATAGATGCAACGATGAACGAACCAATCTGCTCGGGCTGAGTCATACCATCCCATCTTCCGACCATCAGATCTATTGTCCCGATGCAAAGAAGCAGGCCACTGAAAGGAGCTACAATCACATCCCTATCAGTTAGAGACATCTGGACTACACCATAGATGACCCCGAGTCCTCCAACTGCAGTAGCCAGCACCGGTGGAACCCCTTCGCCAACACCCCTAGGTGCGGTGCTGGAAAGCCAAAGCAGAGCGGCCAGCGATAGTAATAACCATGCGAACCTGCCACTAATTTCGGGGAACGGCTGATGCCGTGAATAGTAGTGAACGGCTAGGCCCAGAAAAACGAATAAAGCAACCCAGAATAACATTCACTCTTCCTCCGAGTTTTCTCTCCAACCGGGGTTCCAGAAACTCTCATCGTCGAGCCAAGCTAGCCACTGCTCATTCTCTGATTCGAGTAACCGCTCAGCCCTTCTTTGCAATCCCTCGAAAAGCGCTTGATCTACCTCTCCTTTGTCATGAGCAGCTAACCACTCATCTCTGATGTCGCGCACTGCCTGATGACCCTCCTCATAATCGTCAAAATGACGTTCACAGACCTCCCTTAGATCTTGAATCCACGCTCGTGTACCTCGAAGATGAGGATCTTCATCGAGAACCTTCGACTTACGTCTGAACGGCCACCATCCCATTGTTCTCACCCGCCCCTCAAGTCACCTCTATTGATGCTTTGCGAATCGCTAAGTCGCGAACCACCTTGGGCCATACATGGGCAGAGTAGTGGTACATCTCCATGGCTCTTCAAAGAACACCTCGTTCAAGTCAGCAATTACCGACTACTCAAACAGACTTTCTTCCTCAGGCGTCACCTTGGTGGAACATAGTAGCAAGATCACTTCGGAAGAATACCTCAAGCAGGTTTCACGACACGCTGGCGAAGCCCAACTAACTCTGTTGATGGAAGCCGGAGAGGAGATGGATAGTATTGCCTTCAGCAAATCATTCGCAGAGTGGCGAATGGCTCGCTTTGACACCCACCTTGTAATCGGCCCTTCAGATGGTTTCGGAAAAATCGCAATTGGGTATCGCGGACTTTCATTGAGTAAGATGACTATGCAGCATGAACTGGCCGCAGTAGTTCTCTTAGAACAGTTGTATCGCGCCGCTGCAATGAACGAAGGAAAGCCGTATCACAGAGGTTGAACCCAATCCGAACTTTCAACCTTAGTGACTCTGTTCGATTCGTCGACATGGACGATGCAAGGACTATGTGAAGCGACCTCATCACTCTCTAATCCGATGTAGCTGACGATGATTACCAGGTCACCTGGATTTACCAGATGAGCGGCTGCACCATTGATACAAATCATCCCCGATCCTCTAGGTGCCTTGATTGCGTAAGTTTCCAGTCTGGAGCCATTGGTCACATCGAGAACATGCACCTTCTCCCACTCAGCAATTCCTGATGCCTCGAGCAGCCCTTCATCAATGGAAATAGAGCCGACATAGTCGACATCTGCTTCAGTCACAGTAGCCCTGTGAATCTTGGATCGAAGGACCCATCTCAACGGTGCCATGATACTACGACGTGAAGTATCCTCTTGAATCCAAGGGCTGCACGCACATGATACCGGGAAGGTGTGCGTGATACGCTCGCGCACGTGCGAGGGGTTCTGTTGATAAGCAGCGTGAATCTCAGGGACTACTTCGGGGGTCTTCAGATGGAAGAAGAATTGACAAGAGTAGAACAGAGAAAGAGTATGAATTCTGCAATTGCGATGGTAGTGCTGATGCTACTGAGTTCGCAAATGTACAGTTTTCAGAATTTTGAACAGGACGATCCTGAGGAATCAATCTGGGGACCGGTCGTTCAGAGGACGGCATACCAACAGATGAATCAGGCCACAGGTCCTGTAGCAGGAGAAGGACAAGCTCAACCAGCCGCTTCGTTTGACTACGGCCAAGCACCTTTCACCGATCTGATGTACCACGACCCTGCTTCCATCTATGGTTGGGTTTCCGACCCCTCAGCACTTGCCTTAGACCCCGGGTACGGATTCTTCCTTGAGGAGACCAAGACAGAAGATCACGACAACGATGGCATCGATGATCTTAACGACCTTGACGACGACAACGATGGCATCGTCGACTTGATTGAGAGATTCGATGGTTGCTACGGCACCGATCCATTTGACCACGACAACGACGGTATCCTCGACGAATTCGACTGGGATGACGACAACGACGGTATCTTAGAGGGACCAATCGACTATTCTCAGGGCGCAGACCCTCGAAACGTCAGCGCTGACAGGTACGTAGTCCCCTCCACCGTCCATCCATGGACAGGAACTCCAGTAGGCGTCGGTTACCGAATAGATCAGAATCCGATGGACCACGACAACGATGGAATCACCGACGATGATACCGACGGCAACGGGCCTGGCTCATACGATGAGGATGACGATAACGACGCTCGAATTGACCAGTTCAAGTGGCCCTGCGACTTCGATGGAGACGGCCTACAGGACTACTTTGATCTCGATGACGACAACGATGGCGTCGTCGATCTCTGGGATGAGCACCCGTGGGACGCTTCTCGTACATCGAACATTACCGCAACGGCTTCTCTTTGGTCCGGACCGGTCCAGTGGTCGGCAGGAGCAACCACACACAACGTAAACATCGGCAGTATGAGCTTCACCCCAAGTACACTCAATATCAATGCTGGAGATACGGTAGTTTGGACCAATACAGATACCACCGATCATACCGCTACCGATAGCGATGGAGCATTCGATAGCTTCCCAATCACACCAGGTGGGACATTCTCATTCACATTTACCACCGCTGGTACATACAACTACTCCTGTTTACTACATCCAACGATGACAGGACAAATTGTTGTTACTTCAACAGGCTCCAACGCTTCTCCATACTCGCAATTTGTTGGAGGAGTCGACTATGTTGAGCGAGAGTCGGTATGGCATCCTAGGAACCAGACCTTCACCGAAATCTATGACGGTGACCTCGATGGTGACGGCATCCCTAATTTCTTAGATCCAGATAATGATAACGACGGAAGTCCTGACTCATCAGATACTGACGACGACAACGACGGTCTGATGGATATGTACGATGTCGACGACGACAACGACGGAATCCCGGACACCTGTCATCAAACAGATACCAATGGGGATGGAAATGGGGATTATCCAATTGCATCTACTGAGATTCAGATTCCCGGCATACACTGCGAGATAGATTATGATAGGGACTTAGATGATGATAGGTACCGACCTATAGATCAGGACTACGACTTGGTCTGGGACTGGTTAGATCCTGATATGGGAGGTACTCCAGTACCCGATAACCCATTGGGCGGCCCCTCAATCGATCCTAACGACTTCCCATTCGATTTAGACAATGATGGAATCAAGAATGAGGATGACCCATTCATGATTTCAACCTATAACGAAGTACAGGCTTGGAACTGCCCAAGTCTGGCCAACCCCAACCCAGTCAACTCGCATGAGAACTGTGTTCTGATGCGAAAGTCGTACACTGGTAACAACGATTGGGACGGTGATGGTATCAACAACTGGGAAGATGTCGATGACGACAACGACGGTATTCTCGACTGGCTGGATATCGACGATAATTGCGATCTCGATGATGACAACGACCTGCACATGCTCAACGGCTCGTTGTTCCGTGATGACGGCCCTAACAGCCTAGACACCGACATCGATGGAGACGGACTGTCCAATGACTATGACTGGGATGACGACAACGACGGTATCTCAGACTACTATGACCCCGATGACGGGAACTGCGGCATCGTAGATTCAGATCAAACTGACCCGTTCAACAGCTGGTCCTATCCACACAGCGACGGAGATCCAATCGACGGTTCGGACGACGGCGGAATTTACGCTGCCGACCTAGGCTATCCGATGTACTGGAACATGACTTGGATGTTCAACCCGTTCAGTCTTGACAATAATTTCGTCTTGGATTACAATGGCTACTCCAATGTCAACGGCACCCTGACCAACGGAAAGGTCCCTGAGATGTATTGGCATGTCATCATGAAGTGGAGCCCCTACAATGGCGACAACTACTTCGACATCGATATCGACGGAGACTCTCTAATTAATGGAATAGACACAGACCAAGATGGAGACGGCCTACCCGACTGGTGGGACCAAGACGAGGGCAATGACGGCGTCCTCGATGTAGATGACATCAAGATGGGAGGAACGTTTGATGACGGAACCTGTGGAGCTACCTTGGTTTGGGCAATTCTGCTCGGTCAAGCAGCAGACCACGCTTGCGGATTGGCCTATGCTTGGCTCTACGGCTATCCGTTACAGAGTGCAACACAGACTCAACAAACAATCTATACATCACCGTACAGCACTAGACCCGACCCTGAGTTCGACCAAGGACCATACAACGGCAGCAACTCTCAGGGGCAGTGGACTTGCAACAAAAACTGCTTCTGGTTCGACTTCTTTGGTAATCAGGACGTAGGTCCCAGTTCTGCGGTCAGTTACAACCAAATCAAAGATAACCGCGACCTCTGGATCGCTTATGTCGGAGTCAATAATGGGTTGTTCTCATGGAACTCCGATGGAAACGCCAACATGTTCCCCGATGAGGTAGCAGACCTGCTCAATAACGATGTAGATCCAGACGACGACTGCGGCGCGCCTATTGCTGGCAATATGAATCCACAATGTATGTTCAACGACACTGCAGATCTTGACGATGACTTCGATGGGGTTTACGATCACTGGGATATAGACGATGACAATGATGGTATCTGGGATTACTTCGAAGTCGACAGTAATGACGACTGGGATGATGACGCGAATACCGAAACCGAAGGTTCATTCTTCATGGGCACCAACTGTGAAGATAACGACGACGACGGAACTGACACCGATCCAGATGAGGACGGTTGGTTCCAAGCCGTCTGGGACAAAGGCGTCCTAGGGCAAGGCCTGCTACATCCCAAGTACTATGATGTCGACAATGACAACGATGGAGTTCCTGATGGAGAAGATCCCGATGACGACAACAACGGATTATTGGATGCAGACCAAGAACTCCTCTGCTTCATCGGTGAGGAACAATCACCTTGGGACCATGATAACGATGGAATCTTAGATTGGGCTGACAACGATTGGGATGCAGACGGCATAGTGAACACTCTGGAGTTAGCCACCGCCACCCCATGGATTTCAGCCTGGGACCACGATAATGACGGCCTGAGGGACGACATTGACGAGGACGATGACGCAGACGGAATGAAGGACGAAGACGAAATCATGCTTTGGCCTTCCAGATTCGATTCCGAGAGTACTAATCCCTGGGATCACGATGATTTCGGAAATGGTTCAGGAATAGCCAACCCCGCAGACCCCAACACAGGACCAGATGCGATTGATCAGGATGATGACACCGATGAGAGGACGGATCTTGATTGGGACCATCTGGAAGAAGGTTGGACAGATAACTGCACTAACGGAGCCGAGTCCAGCGATTGGGATCATGACAACGACTGCATCCCTGATGAAGACGACAAGATTCCAACCAGAATCTCGATGACAGTTCCACCTGTCCTCTGGCTGGACAGTAGATTCCCAGCCAAGTTCAATGGAACGGTGAATTGGCTTGACCCAGTTCAGGGTGTGTTTATGCCTGCAGCCAATCTACCGGTTCAAGTGCACATAGAATGGACCAGAAATGGAACATCAGCTGTAGAGACCATCAATGTCCTGACTGACAACGATGGTGACTTCATCGTAGGACAATTCCTATTCCCAGAGGACATTCATGTCGGTGACAATACGACCTATGTTGTCTATGCAGAAGTGACAGAGATGTTCATCCATGACGGTTCTACAACCGAACCTGTGCCAGTGGAAGTCCGTGCGAACACTACAATCGACTACGTCGCTTGGACATACTTCCGCAGTGATGAGCAGCCACTGTTCGTGGACTACAAGGTCCACTACACTGCAGATTGGGAGCGCGGTATTTTCGGCAACAGACTTTCTCATGCTCCCGTATCATTCACAATCAGCGGAGGCATCTTCGGCAACACGACTCATCCAACCGTCTTCGATGGCTATGGATACGGCTACCGAGCCGACTCCGGCGGCTGGATATCACTGACATTCGTCCAGACCAGTGGAACACAGGGAGTCTGGAAACAGGTGCAATGGAATTCCACCATGGACAACGGTCCAGGGAAGGTGCCAGGAGGCTACGAGGAGATTGTTTGGAACAACTTCTCCAAGACTCATAATATCGTTGGTCGCTACAACTACACTAACACCAGTCTACCTATTGGCGATTATGCATTCGTTGGTTATTCCAGACCCGATCTCGGTGCTGAATGGCCTTGGCCATATCTAGAGGGTTCGGTGACTGATAGTTTCGGCATCAGATCGATGCACAGAATGTACGTCGAGGCTGAGATTATCACTCCGTCTATAAGGCCAGTATATTTCTGGGATTCCACTCAGTTCACTGGATCCTCGTTTGGAGCATGGAGAGCCTTGTTCCACGAACCATCTCTAGTAAATGCAGGAATAGCATACTCTGACGCCAGTCTGGGCAAGCCATACCCAATGCTTTGGGATGGTACACCGGACGGGCTGACAGGTCAGGCCGCTACACTCAGAACATTCCTATCTTCCAACGGCACACACTGGTTCATCGCAATGCAGAACGGTGGAGACTTCAATGTCCCACCCTGCGGTCCAGTCGATCCAGTCGACCCTGATAGCGCAGTACGCTGCGAGATCGTTCCCGAGATGTTCACCGGAGAGACTCTGCGGGTAATCGGTACTGTTTGGAACCGTACCATGACCCCGTGGCCATTCGACCCAATGGCTCTGCAGGTTGACCTAGATCACAACGGCGTATTCGCCGGCTCTCAGGAGACTGGCTACGCACGCGTACCTCAGATGATTAACGGAGAGGCGACATTTGACTACAACTGGACCTGGTATTCTCAGTACTCGGCCGGTGTATTCGGTATTCGAGCCGATTTCACCAATTCCAATTACTACTTCACTGGAAACCAAACTTCTGTACTCGCTCCAACCGGGGCTTACGTCAACGTCTCTGTAATTGGTACGACAGACTTCCAGTTGAACAATATCCCCCGACTCTACCGTGGACAGAACGCTACAATCGAGGCGAGGCTGATTGACAACGCGTATCAGCCTGTTAGAGATGCACCGATTAACTTCACATGGTCTGCTGATGGTACGAATAGCATTGCCGTGACAGATCATAACGGTGTATTCACAGTCAATCTGACTATCGACGAGCAGCACGAATTGGGTAACTTCACGCTCAGTTACGCGTATCCTGGTGACCCTATACGTCAATCGAGCTCATCTGAGATCAATCTCTGGGTTGTATCTAGGACTCTGATTACTCTGCAAAGCGCGACTTCGGGAGCAATGAGCAGCGGCGACATATGGGAAATTTCTGCTCAAGTGACAGACGACAATAGGACTCCCGACCCGACACTGTTCGACCCGGGACAGGCCTTGGATGGCTGTGGCGAGAACGGAGGAGAGGTACTGATTATCTTCGAGGGAACTGACTTCGAGGATCGAACTCACAGGCAGATTGTTGAGACTACATGTCCGAGTGCTGGTTCCATCCACCACGAGATATCTCTCAACCCTCAATTATTGCGTGATGATCCAGATTCCTTCCTGCCTGATGGCTTCGGACCGGTGAATGTGATTATCAGGTTCGGAGAAAACCTGCCTAACGAGGGATGCGAGCCAATTGATGAGGAAATGCTCAGGACTTCGGGTGCATGGGACCCATGTGCACAGATCCTAAACAGCGAACACTTCCGAAAGGTGCTACAGTTCAACACCCAGGGCTTCTATCTCATTGGCCGCACCAGTCTGGCTGTGGACGACCAGATTGTCTACACATCAGAGATTGATCAGACCACAGGTCAGCCGATAGATAAGCCGATGACCGTCACAGGACAACTCCTTGATGAGTTGGGCAGCAACCTATCCTTCAGACCAATCCGTGTCGAGTACCAGATGCTAAACATGGATGCAGGAAGCCAGGTTTGTATTCCGGGAACTACCGATGCCGACGGCTTCTTCGAGATTATCTGTCCACTGACCGGAGTGGAGGCCGGACAAGCGATGGTTACCGTATCTTACGATCCATACGAGAGTATGGACAACTGGAGATACAAGCCTACGAACATCACCAAGATCTTCCCGGTATTCTCTAACTCGACTATGCTGATTCAGGAAGTCGGACCATTCAGGACCGATGTTGACTCTTACACCTTCGCTAACGGTTCGGAATTCCCTGTACTGTATCTGAAGGAGTCATTCCACCTTGAGGCTATGCTCACTCAAACCAACGGCAATCCGATAGGAGGAAAGTGTCTGAATATCTACCTAGATCCAGAGTCCAACACTAGGCCAGTCGCCACCGCTACCACAATGGATGGCACCGGCGAAATCGACTGGTTCTCAGGCGACCCGGAGGATAATCCGAGCCGTAGAGGAGTCGAGCCTAATGGTGA
>CAYYAH010000024.1:0-14412 GCA_964470075.1 uncultured Candidatus Poseidoniales archaeon | reverse complement strand
AGCCCTTCTGGGCCGCCGCAAGGACGACTGAGTAATCAGTCGGACATAACCGGGACCGGGGGCCTAGGCTCCCGGTCCTGGAACCAACCTCTCTGCTTTACCCTTGGCAATGCTGATAAGGCGCAGCATGGACCTGCTCCTGTTAGCATGCCGGGAACTACTAGAGCTGAGATTAGGACACTGAAGGTAGGCCGCTATGTTGCATTGGAGGATAGCGCCTACAAGATTCTGAGCATGTCCAAGTCCAAGCCTGGAAAGCACGGCTCAGCAAAGGCTAGAATCGAACTCGAAGATATCTTCACAGGACAGAAGCGCTCCCATGTAGGGACCGTTACTGACAACATCAACATCCCAATCATTGAGAAAGGTTCTGCGATAATCACACATATTCAGGGAGAGGAAGTTCACGCCATGGACAATAAGACCTACGAGACATTAATCCTACCAGTTGATTCTAGTTTGAATCTAGAATCCGGCCGCGAAATCCAATGGATGGAAGCCATGGGAAGGTATCGTATCACTCGAGACCATTGATTCTAATTTCGGCAATGCTCCGTTGTCAGCGGAGAAGAAGTATAAGCGGCTTACTGTGACCGCAGAGCGAGCATAGCATGTCCGATGTAGAGCGTTCTGCCTACCGCCAACCAGTCACACCCTCGGGATTGGAGGCCATAGAGAAGGGAACGCTTACTTGGCTTGACGAGGATATGTACAATAATCTGAACACAGGTCTCCTAGAGCAGTACCTAGAAGAGAAGAATCTACAGGATTCCTTCGAAATCAGTCATTGGGATACTAGGAAAGTTCTGATTGGAATCTTGATTGGTGCTGTATTCAGTGGAGTTACGGCTTACATTGGCCTCAAGATTGGCCTAGCCGTATCTGCGGCTTGGTATGTTGCATATCTTTTGGGAATGGCACTGAAATGGTCACCTTCTGAAGTGAACATAGCTACCAGTGCCACAACTGGAGCAACTCACGCCTCAACGGGATTTATCTTCACGTTCCCCGCGATTTTCCTATTAGCCTACTCTGATGACTACATCGTAGGCGATGGCCATCTAATTTCTTCAGTAGATACACTGCAGTTGGCGTTCATCGGCATCATAGCCTCGATGTTCGCTGGTTTCCTTGGTGTGATGTACTTCATCATCTTCAGACGAGTCTGGCTAGTTGAAGATCCGTTGCCAATGCCGGGATTCGAAGCCACTCTGAAGATGCTCGATATTTCATCCGACGTCAGCAGTGGTGCTGCTGATTCTGCAAGAGAGTCTCTCAAGACCGTGGGGTTATGGACAGTCCTCACCATGGGGTTCATGTTTCTCATTGATTATCCTCTAAGATGGGGAAAAAGCATCTCTGGAGCCCCTGGAAGCATAGTTGATTGGATTGCTATGACTCTATCAGGAGAGGAGTGGGGTCTAGCTTCGATTTACACTGAGAGGTGGTTACATCAACCAAGCAAACTCGTTAATCCAATCAGCGGAGAACCGATTGGCTACGCTCCATTTTCCGGAATTACTCCGTATGAGTCTGACAATATCTTCTCTTACACATTCCTAGGCGTTGAACTCAGTCCCACTTTGCTAGCAATCGGCTGGTTCATGAAGTTCAGAGTGGCTTTCCTAGTCAACCTTGGATCTTTGGTAGCCTGGTTCTATCTCGTCCCACTGGTAGTTCTGTTAGACACTCCTGTGTACGATCCGGCCCTAGGCCAGTACGTTGAAATCACGCAGTATGGCGACATTTCCTCGCTACCAGTCTACCCGATAGTGCAGTGGAAGGCCTTCGGCTCGATAGTCAAAACAATCGCTATCGGAGCAATTCTGGGTGGTGGTGTCTACGGTCTGTTGAAGATGGCCCCAACTTTCATCAATATCTTCGGAGACATCTCACGCGCTTTCACTGGTGAGAAAGGTGACGAGTTCATTGAGGGTAAGGGTTGGTATGAGTGGCCTCTCGAACATATTCCTATTTTCATGGGGATTGCATTCGTTGCTATGGTCGCAATTTTTGCGCTTGGGGGCTTTCCAATCATACCTGCTTTGATATTCGCAACCGTTCTACTTGCTACCACGTTCTTACTTGGGGCAATTGCTGTCAGAGTAATGGGTGAAACAGGAATCGAACCAGTTTCGGGAACTTCGTTCATCGTTCTGTTGATGCTTTTGTTAGTGTTCCTCAATTTGCCAGTAGGCCTAACTAGCGAGGAATCAGTACTGATGGCATTAGTAGGAACAACAGTATTTGGATCTGCGATTTCTATGTCCGGAACTGTTGTTGGCGACTACAAGAATAGCCTCTACATCGGAAACCGCCCCTATCATATCTCCAAGGGCAATATCATGGGTGTTGTTCCGGGAGCCATTTTGGGAGCGGGAGTAGCTATCTTCCTCTCAATGCTGTTGGCCAACGGGAGTATTGATCTTCTAGCCCCTCAGGCGAACGCCTTCGCCTCTTTCACAATCATCCTTGCTGAGGGACAGGGCGACTGGTGGGCACTTGGACTAGGTTTTCTTTTGGGTGCCTTTGCTGAGTGGGCTACTGGCATGGGGACATCATTTGGTCTCGGAATGTATCTACCGACTCCTGTTACCTTCCCAATGCTAATTGGAGGCGCGGCTCGTGATTGGTGGGAGAAGAGGCGTCTGCTGCCAAAGGTTGAGGAGATACGCCTCTCAGAGGGATCTGCTGCTTCGGAAAAGAGCAGAGCACTCATGTTGCTATTCACCTTCATGGTGGCTGCTGGGGCCCTTACAGGAGAGGCATTTTTCGGAGTAGAGGCAGCAGTAATGGCTGTAACGGACGAGCTTGAGACTGAGCAGGAATATTTGCCGGATTCTTGGACTGAAGACACATATCTAGATGAGATGATTGGGGCTACTGATGATGACTTTGGATGGGTCCTAGCCTATGCGACCTCACGAATCGCTTCCGATATCGCAAATGGTGATGATCCGTCTTGTGAGATTCTTCCCGATTCAGTAGTATGTACTGAAACAATGAGTATCAAGTCATGGTGGCCACAAGCCAGATTCGCAGGATTCCTTGTTGTCAACATCGCCTTGGCTGGGCTAATCTTCATGCTTTTCCGAGCTGCTGGAATTATTGGAGTCAAAAAGGAAGGAGGCGGCTCTAAGGTCATGGACGCAGAGATTGCCGGTTGAGATGTAGATGGATGAAGGTAAGCCACCCCTATTTGCCTGGGGCATACTGTTCGTGGCACTGATTGCCGTGTCCAGTGCAGGCATTGTGCTACAGTCAATGAGTGAAATCCCTCCGCTACTCAGGGCTTCTTGGAGAATGCAGGGAACAGCACTAGTACTCCTTCCTGGTTTCATCTACCAGTACACTCGTTTATCGGCAGAATCTGTCACCCCTAGAGATTGGGGCATTATGTTAGCATCTAGTATATTCTTGGGTGTCCATTTTGGTTCTTGGGTATGGTCACTTGATCACACCAGTCTCGTACACAGCCTGTTGTTTGTTTCAATACATCCAATCGTCCTAGTTCTTCTGATGCCTCTAATCGGAGTAGCAGTTCGTAGAGGACATGTTCTCGGAGTTGTAATCGGAGTAGCAGGAGCGCTTCTTTCTCTGGGGGACATAGAATCTGGGGGAGAAGTTACGATGGCAGGCGATGCCGCAGCATTCCTAGGTGCTGCTACTGTAGTAGGGTATCTACTAGCAGGCCGTCATCTCCGTTCAGAGAGACAAATACCAATCTTCGTCTATGCTTTCCCAGTCACATTAGGTGCTGGAATTTGGCTCGCAATGGCCGCCATTTCTAATGAGGGAGCTAGCGTATCGGATACTATACCAGAATTGTCTCTATTTGGATGGAGCGATGCTGTTTGGCTCTCTTGGATTGTATACCTCTCCATAGGGCCGGGTTTGATGGGGCATACCGGAATCAATACTGTTCTACGTTGGATAGCACCAATCACAGTCTCAATCACATTGCTGTTAGAGCCAGTGGTAGGTAGCATAATTGGATGGCTTTGGGAGGGCGAAATCACTCTAGGAATGTGGACTCTGCTAGGAGGTCCTCTGATGCTTGCAGGGGCAATCATAGTTACGATGGAGGAGTATTCTTCGGGAGTCGTGACAGACACTGATTGAAGAACCTCCAAGTGTGCCCGAGTTCATGGAGCCAGCCCTATTCCTGACTAACGATGATGGAGTCGAGGCAAATGGTCTGCAAGTTCTAATTAGAGAATTACACACCAGAGGTCACCCAATTGTCGTCCTTGCACCCGCAAGCGAACAGTCATGCTCGGGCATGAGGCTAACACTGAGTCATGACCTCAAGTTCGAGGAGCGTGAAGACATTGCTGATACAATCAGGCAACCTGATGGGCCACCACTGAGGATTTTTTCACTTGACGGAACACCTTGTGATTGCGCCATTGTTGCCATGGATGGAGGACTTCGGACATGGGCCCCCGAAATCAGCCCCACTATGTGTGTCTCGGGAATCAACCAGGGCCCTAATCTGTCAGTTGACGTGTTGCACTCGGGAACCGTATCGGCTGCGCGCGAAGCATCTCTCTATGGGATGCCTTCAATGGCACTCAGCTTAGCAACCTACGAACATTCTAATTTCGACGATTCGCTGCCTGCGATGATTTCACTCATAGAGAAATGCCTACTCAAACTCCCACGCACTCCTTCTAACCTGGGCAGACCTGATGGGAGTAGAAGAGTCCCGAAAGGCTCGACCATGAGCCAACTAGTTATGTCGGCCTTTGCCAATGGAGATATGATTCTGAATGTCAACTCTCCAAGAAAATGGAATGGATCCATCCAGACTGTTAGCCTAGGATCTAGGTGGTACCATAACGCCATTGATATGAGGAATTCAGAGCGCTTTGGCGTCGCCTTCGAAGTCGGTGCAGCAGCAATCGAGGATGAAGACATACCAGAAACCGATTGTAACGCCATCAATTCTGGATCAGTTGCAGTCACTCCTCTTTCATCTTGGCCAATCAACCATCCACTTGGAATGAGTGCAGAAATGATGCAGGCAGCAACACAATCTGATCATTCCGGTCTTCCAGATTGGCTGTCTTAGTAACTGTCTAGATGATGATGGATAATGGCAATACAAGAGTGCCCTTGTAGCCACCTCTTACCTACTGATACCTTGTCACAATGTCCGAGTAGTTCAAACTCTAATGCTGTAAATGACTTATGATCTGAGAGCACAAAACAAATTTCTTCTTCGAATAAGGTATCTTGAACTGCTTTACCTTCGATATCCATGACGAGAGTTTTGTACCCCTTTTCAGACCATTCTCTCAGGGTCTCTCCAATACTCCCTCCCGAGTGGCTGATTCCGCGCGAATACTCTTTCCAAACGCCCACGGGAGGAATTTGACTTCTAGCCACTGCACGTACATGACCAGCAATTGATCTTTCATCTGGATGTACGCCTCTAAGTTTGCTGCCATCAAAACTCACCCTCCGAGAACCACCCTTCTCTAGATGTAGAACAATCTGAGTATCTTCTCTGATTCCATGAGAGACGAAAAGAGCGGTGTTTACTGCTCGAAGAAGGACATCAAGCCTACCGGCACCACCTGCTAGATCGTTGAGAGAGAAATCACCCTTAGCAGGGGCATCATGGCCGATTATCGCGAATCTGCGACCCAGACTCTCACCCCATTCCGAGGTCCATATCGTCGACATCCATCATGGACTTCATCTTTCTCCGGAAACTTCTGTCACCCTTCATTCCACGCATCATTTTACGACTGCGATTCCATTGGGCCATCAACTCTTTGACATCTTTTTCCTCAACGCCAGAACCTCTCGCAATTCTTCTGATTCGACTTGACTTCAGCAGAATTGGAGTATCCTTTTCCTCCTGAGTCATCGAGTCCATGATCACTCTGTACTTCTCTAGATTGCCTTGCATCTGTCTTTTTTGTGCCGTACTCATACTGCCCATTCCACCAAACATAGCATCAGGGAGATGTGAGAGCATCTTCTCGACGCTGCCAATTTTACTCATCATCTCCATCTGGCTGTACATATCAGTAAGGGTGAATCTACCCGACATCAGCCGTTGTGCCAGTCTGTTTGCTTCTTCTTGATCAAGGTCTCCGGGGGCCAAATCGATTAGTCCCTTTATGTCTCCAAGTCCTAGTAGCCTTGAGATGAATCTGTCTGATTCGAACTTCTCTAAATCCTGTACTTTCTCTCCTTCTCCGATGAAGACTATCGGGGCACCAGTAGCCGATACAGCACTGAGTGCTCCGCCGCCCCGAGCAGTACCGTCGAGCTTGGTTACAACTGTTCCAGTTACTCCTACAAGTTCGTGAAATGTCTGAGCGACTGGGCCGGCTGCCTGACCAACCTGTGCATCAATTACAAGGAAACGCTCGGTTGCATTTGCAATCTTTGCAATGTCAGATAGCTCATCCTTCAAATCCTCATCTAGGCTGTCGCGCCCGGCAGTGTCAATGATTACAACCTCAGCATTGCCCACTTCCTTAATGCCGTTGCGAACGATAGTAGCAGCATCTTTTTCTTCGGGCTCACCATATACATCTACGTTAGTATCTTCAAGAAGTTGTTTGAGTTGCTCATAGGCCCCAGGGCGATGTACGTCGGCCTCGATAACTGCGACCTTGACACCGTGTCTACGTCTCCACCAATCTGCTAGTTTGGCTGTAGTTGTCGTCTTACCCTGTCCATAAAGTCCTACCATTAGTATGGTCTGGTTATGAGGTAATATCTCTCGAGGACTACCTAGGAGTCGAACGAGTTCAAGATACACTAGATTCATCGCATGCGTTTCGAGTTTGACACCGGGACGCGGTTCTTCTTCGAGAAGCCGCCTTTCAATCCTCTCAGTGAGCTCCTTGGACTGTCTGACGTTGAAATCAGCCTCCAATAGAGCCTTGCGAAGAGTCCTGCTGAGCTCCTTGGCAGTCTCCTCATCCACCTTCCGTTTTCCCCTCAGCAAGCCTACGGAACCCATTATCCGTCGCTTTAGCCCGTCCAGTGCCATACTCACGGGTCCTGATTGTGTGGTTTGAACATTATCTGAGGCGTGGGGCTCAAAGCCGATGTGCTATGGCCAATCGTGGCAGTCGAGTTGTGGCAGACGCAAGTTGCCTTCGCAATCGGCCTATTGGGTATCTACGGCGGTTGGAAAGGCATAATCTCGAAGATGACTGGATTTTACGACTTAGCAGGTGCAGTGAAACACTTAATCTACGGAATAGTCGTAGGTATGATTCTAGCTATATTCGTAGACAGAATGATTCTATCCTCAGTCATTTTGTCATATCTCAATATTTTCGGCGCCTTCACAGTTGCAATTCTAATTGCAGCTGCAGAATCAGCATTTGTCTTATTCTTACTCTCTCGCTCTAGAACCACATCACTGCGAGCTTCTCCTCCATTTGGGTGGGCTTTGGGGCTAGGAATCGGATCTATGCAGGCATGTGTACTAATTTTCCGCCTATTTGACGAGGAATTGGCGTACTCGGACTATTCTGGAGTTAATTCCATTAGCCTAGTACTTGCAATTGTAATTGCTCTGTGCTCATGTCTTGGCCATGCCCTTCTAGCGTGTTGGCAGGGTGCTGAACTGCTCGAAACCAACAGACTTCGCCCCTATGTGATGTCAACTGTATACCGTGGCGCTTTGACTGTATGTCTAGTATTGTCACTTTTCTCCCCGTTTACTTTAATCGCTGTCTTACCTGGTTTGGCACTAGCTTGGGGCAAGGCCCAGTCTATTTGGCTTCCTTCAGGCATGACTCCGGCGGCAAAACAGGCCTATAGGCGCACAACTAGGCAGTCCGGGAGGCACAAAGAAGCCTCAGATAGTAGAATAAGAGGAGAATACATCGATTCCGACGAATAATCTCTCAGTATGCCCTTTAAGTCTGTTTGAAGCATACCAATGGCGCAGTATTATATTCGCCCCGCCGAGGGTTCCATCGCATGCGAGTAATTATCGCAGGGGCCGGTGAGATTGGCCGAGGAGTTGCCGCTGCTCTCAGACAAGAGAGTAGAAGCGTAGCTCTGATTGATCCAAATCCAACCGCAATCATCGAATCTCAAAGTCTTGATTGCCTACTTATTACAGGTAGCGCATTGTCCCGTGAATCTTTGCTGAGAGCAGGAATAAGTGATGCTGAGATTGTTGTTTTAGCAACCAATGACGATGAAACAAATCTCTTAGGCTGCGCATTCGCGAAGAAGGTGTTTGGAGAACAGGTAGGAGACAAAAGAAGCAGCGGCTTGACTACTATTGCGAAGATTCGAGATCCTATGCTGCTCGACCCCTCCAAGGGTGCAGGCCCTCTAGAGAGTTGGTCTAGGGCTGATCATGTAGTCTGTGCTTCCGATGAGATTGTAGAACAGCTCGCAGCAGGATTGCTTGCGCCCTCCATCGACGAGATTCTACCTCTGGGTGAAACCTCTTGGATTGCTGTTTCCGAAGTGATGGAAAACTCGCCATTAATCGGTACAAAGACCGGCCAAGTTGGCGAGATTTTCGTCGGAATACCATCTATCTATGCCATCAGGAATCCTGGAGATATAGGAAGTATCTCCACTGGTGATGAAATCATTCAGGAAGGCCAGATTCTTGCTTTCGTTTCTCGTTCAACCGATCAATTTCCTCAGATTACGAGAGCCGTAGGAAGGAAGGATGAGGATTTCCCTGAGAACGCTCAGGTAGCAATTTTCGGTGCCAGTAACTTCGGCTCCAGACTTACCAAGCACTATCTAGCAAAAGGATCCAGTGTCATCGTCATTGAACCGGAACTTGATTTAGCGAACGAGTTGGTCGGATCACCTGTAGGCAATAGCAAGAGACTCGACGTTATCCATGGAGACCCCCAGGATGAAGAGTTGCTGAGCGAGTTAGGAATTGATAGCCATGACATCGCAGTAGCAGCATTAGATGACGATAATCTAAACATCGCTATATCGATGCGAGCAAAGGACAAGGGAGTTCCAAGAACCGGGCTGCTGCTCAAAGATAGAGCACTCGTCGAGGCAGTTCATAGAATTGGATTAACTCGCCCAGTTAGTCGTAGACTGGTGACCGTTACTTCCCTACTGAAGTCAATTCACATGAATGTCCCAGGGGCATATCAGGTCATCCCACCAATGCCATCGATTATTTCCATTTCAGCCGAAGTCAGTCCAAACCATTCTTTCGCCGGAAAGTCTGTGAAGGAAACTGAGAAGGCTATAGGGGCAAGAATTGTGCTGGTTGATAGGCAAGATGAAAATGGTGAAGTCGAAGTCCTCAAGCCCCCCATGGTCGAGACAATCAATGTCGATGACAGGATCTACTTATTCCTGTCAAAGAGCGATCTGCAGAAGGTCGAGAGGGCATTGGAGAACTGAAGATGCGCTGGGATGTCGTAGGTCTCGTATTGGGTTGGACTATCCGACTAATTGCAATTCCTCTTTTGCTGGTGTTCCTATACAGCGGGTTCGTTGAGAACGAAGGCCTGGAGTATGCTGCCATAACCTATTTGCCTTCGTTTTTCCTTTCACTAATAATCGGGCAGTCACTAGTCCGTCTAGCCGAAAATTCTGATGCATCATCACGAGTTAGAGACAGAGAGGCATTCGCCTCTGTTGCATTGGGATGGATTCCAGTAGTTGCAGTGGGTTCGTTGCCATTTTGGCTTGGAGGTGTTTTCTACGGACCCATCGAATTCGCAGCTAACGACACTGATGTTTGGGGAATGGTGGGCGGGCTCCTACATTCATGGTTCGAATCCATGTCAGGCTTCACCACAACTGGAGCGACTGTTATTGACATCCCTACAAGCCCGGTATGTGCCGAAATGACGGTAGAAGATGACTGCATCGGCAGTCAAAATCGAAGCATCCTAGTTTGGCGTTCAGCATCTCAATGGCTCGGTGGGATGGGCGTGATAATGCTAGGTTTACTGATTCTATCCAGAGTTCTAGGAGGAGGTATGTCACTTGCTCGAGCCGAACTTACCGGTCCAACTATGTCTCAGCTAGGGCCATCTCTGCAGTGGACTGCTAGGCGCCTGTGGATGATTTATGTCGTGCTGACATTCTTGGAATTCGGAATGCTGTATTTCCTTGGCGGCATAGGAATGTTCGATTCTGCTAACTACGCTCTAACTACTCTACCATCTGGTGGCTTTGGTACCTCTGATGGTGGAATCATGGCTTTCGACTCTGCTAGAGTTGAGAGTATTATCATGGTATTCATGCTTTTTACTTGTATCAATTTCAGTTTACTACATCTTGTTCTCGCTGGGCGTTCTGGCGAGGTTTGGAAGGATGAGGAACTTCGAAGTTATTTGCTAATACTACTAGTTGCTTGGTTAGCAATGGCTCTAAACCTCTATCGATCAGCTGGAGACTTGGGGGCTCTAGAATCACTTAGACACTCCTTATTCCAGGCCATTTCAATCTCTAGTACAGGGTATTCGTCCGCCGACTTCGCTACATGGCCAGTGTTCAGCCAGTTCGTTTTACTCCTTCTAATGGTCATCGGTGCTTCTGCTGGTTCTACTGGCGGAGGTCTGAAAGTTCTGAGGATACGCATTGCATTCGAACTTGCTAAGAGAGAAATTGTGAAAATTATCCAGCCTCGCCAAGTGGTTGCAATCAGATTCAATAATCAGGTTATAGAGGAACGAAAAGTTTGGATTGTACTGGGGATGATTAGTTCATGGATGGTCTTAGTAACATCTTCAATGCTTGCGATTTCTCTACTCGAACCGACTTTGACTATGACAGATGTCCTCTCCATTTCTATTTCACTACTGGGCAATACCGGACCTGCGTTGGGTGCTTTTGGTCCGACTGCCACTTGGGCTGCCCTTAGTGAACCTTCGATGATGATTGCTACATTACTAATGTGGTTAGGCAGACTTGAGTTACTAACAGTCCTTGTTTTATTGCATCCTAGAACTTGGTCGGGCACGGACTAATCAGAAAGAATCCAGTGAGAATTGGGTACTATCTGATTCGTCATCCAGAGTAGAAACAGGCTCTTCCACGACCTTTATCTCGTCGTCGAATTCTTCTTCCAAATCGGAATCAAACATCTTGATCAACTTGGCAGCCTTCTTGCGGTTTCTCGGGATTCCATGAAGGGCGAGATGGCCAGTGGCCTCCAGTCCCAGATGCTTGGAGACCGTGAAATCCTCAGGGTCAGCGCCGAGTTGTTCTTCATGTATTGCTAGAAGACTAGGCCATAGGTCTTCACGAACTGATGCCTTACTGGCGCCAAGATCTTTTGACATTTGACCAACGACAGTGCTAGTTCGCCAAGATTCTGAACCTCTGCGAAGAAAGTCTGGATAGCCTATGTAAGGGTCTGAATTAGGATCTCTTGCTCGGTAAGAAACCGCAGCCTGTGAAGTCAATACCGAGCCCCAGTACCAAGAGCGGAATGCCCTATTGATGAATTTAGTCGCCAACGCCCTGTCTGCCATACACATTGCATTGCTGATTCTAGCTAGGGTATCCGTGTCGAAAACAGTCTGGTTATTCCAAACGAACCAAGCGAGTAAATCATCAGGGTCCTTGTCGGAAGACATCAGTACCAATCCAGCATCCTTTCCCGAGTTCGATTTGTACACTTTTCTCATAGCCTTGAAGATATCAATCTGAGAATCCCTCACTGAGACTTCGGTGAGTGAGGTCACAGATTCGAGATCTATGTGTCCTTCTTCTATAGCACAAATCGCTTGTAAATCTCTGACCAGTGCTCTGAGATCTCCGGGATTGCCTTCGAGAAGCACTTCCAATGCTCCAGGATCTATACTTCTGTTTTCGGCGTCTAAAACCCTGTGGGCTACTCTCCTGAGGTGAACTTTCCCCACTCGATTGAATCCTATCATTTCAGCCTTGGTTAGCAACCTGTCGCGGTTTCTCTTCCAACTACTATTCCTTCCCCATAGTTTCATCGGTTCGTTACAAGTCATGATTACTGGTTGCTGGGTGTTTTCCAATAGATTGAGCAACTCTGCCTTACCGCCGGTGTCACCTTTGAGCAATACTGCATCCTCTGAAGGTTCCAGCGAGGATTCTATCTTTTCGTCCGACACTCTAGCGAAACCACCACCGAGGTGATCCACCTCATCCAACAGAATGAGAGTCTTGGATTTCGAATCCCCGCCATTAACGAAACTATCCAATGAAATATGTTGGGAGCCATGAGTGGCTGCACTCCTAATTGATGCCGCATTCCGGTCAACTGAGGCATTCAGTTCGATTACAGTCCAACCCCGTTCACTAGCTACGGCACGGGCCAACGTGGTTTTACCAACTCCAGGGGGCCCGGAAAGCAACAACCCCTTCTTTGAAGGAGTATCATCCTCCCAACGTTCCAACCATTGACGAATCTTCCTCATCGGAGTCTCGTTACCTTCCATCTGGTCTAATGAATCTGGTCGGTATCTCTCCGTCCAATCGTCGACGCCCTGCGTCACCACGTTACATTGTGGAAACGAAGCCCCATAAGATTCGCGTCAGAACAATGCGCTTAGATCATCCTTAGAGAGAGTATCAATTAGGTCATCAATGGAGCATCTAATCTGCCGTTGATCGTCTCTTCGCCTAATGGTTACAGTTCCGTCTTCCATTGAATCATGATCGACTGTAACTGCCCACGGCACTCCTATCTCATCTACACGGGCATATCTCCTACCGATTGACTTAGACGAGTCCATCTCTCCTTTCCTACCGGAAACTGAATTTACTCGAGATAATACTTCTTGTGCAATCTCCATCATCCTAGGCTTGTCAAAAAGAGGAAGGACTGCGACATCATATGGAGCAACTCTAGAGTTAAGCCTCATTACCGAATAAGGCTCACCCTCCTTTTCAGTCTCCGAGTAGGCATGATCTAGGATGTGCCATACAATCCTATCAATCCCGAAAGCTGGCTCGATAACATGCGGTGTGAACCATTCTCCGTGCACGGTTACTTCGTCAGTTCTTCTGTTGACCATCTCAGTGGTAATCTGAACGGTTGTACCATCAGATAATTGCAAGTCGAATGGCAATTCATCAGGTATTTCACTCAATTTAGAAAGGGAATCTACTACATCTCCAGACCTGTCCTTGAATAAAGGCCCAATCACTGCTGAGACTGGAGCAAGAAAATCTCTAACTTCGTCTTTTGGCTCATCATATTGTCTCCAAGCACGTAATAACTTGGATCCACTAGCTCGTTCATGAGATTCTAAATCATGACAGGTTCGGTTAGCGATGCCAACGCATTCGACCCATCCATGTTCCCCATGTAGCTCACAATCCCAACAGTCTTCTGCATAATGAGCCATCTCTGTTCTGGAATGCTGCCGAAAACGAATCTTTGATGGGTCCACGCCGACGTTCACTAGGAAATCCATTGTTCTAGCGAGGAACCATGCAACGGTAGGGTGGCGAATAATGCCCTTCGAAAGAGCCTCTTCATAGGTCATTTCACAGTCACCAGCATGTTCACCTTCTGAGTCTGGAACCATCATCACAGGTGTAGACCAAATGGATAGATTAGGACAAGGTGGAGATTCAGGGTCGATGAAGTACTCAAGCTCAGCCATATCGAACTCGCGTAGCCTAATCATTCCTTGACGTGGGCTAATCTCGTTTCGATATCCCTTACCTGTTTGAACTGCTCCGAAAGGGAGTCTTTGCTTGAAGTGACGAAAGAGAGCAGGATACAGCATGAACATACCTTGAGCAGTCTCAGGCCTCATGTAAGCAGCCCTACCTCGACTCATAGCACCGATTCTAGTAGAGAACATCAGGTTCATCGGTCCGACTTCTGACCACTTTCCTTCAGAGCAGGTAGGACACGTAATCCCCTGTGAGAGAAATGTTGAGACTTCATCAGCTGTTAAGGAATCAGGATTATCATGCACATCTTCGAGCAAGTGGTCGGCTCTATATGCCGATTCACAACTTTCGCATGAAACCATTAGATCGTTAAATTCCCCGACATGACCACTGGCGACTAGTACAGCCTCGGGTGTCAGAGTAGGAGAGTCGACTTCGACGATGTCCCCCTGACTTGTCCAATGATCTATCCAAGAGTCTACGACCTTTCTTTTGATTCTAGCACCCACAGGACCGTAGTCTACCAGTCCGGAAACACCCCCATATATCTCAAAGGAAGGGAGTACTACTCCTCTCCTTCTGAGCAGAGAGGTCAACCTGTCTATCCTCCTCTCGCTCATGCTCTTCGAGTCCGAGTGGAGACTTTCAAGCCATCCTAAGGGAGCAGTCCAAGGTGATGATTCTACAATATCGCTAGAACTACGAGTATTGCTCAAATAGATAGGGTTCTGACTTCGTCAGTGTATGATATTCAGAAGCATTCATTTATCAATCAAAGCCCTGACGGCCGTACAGTGAGTGAAAATGCCAGAAATT
>CAYYAH010000023.1:0-14677 GCA_964470075.1 uncultured Candidatus Poseidoniales archaeon | reverse complement strand
CCATCCGTATCAGTCGGCACATCATTGGAATCCAGTGGATCTGTCCCACAGTCTGCTTCATCATCATCCGACCAGCCATCATTATCGTCATCATCGTCAGCCATCATAGCAACTGAGGATGTGAACTGGATGTTGTCTAGGTAGATTGCTTCGGTGGCAGAGTTTGAGGAGAATTCGACTTCGAGGTTACCGGTCCCTGCTGAGCCTATCACCACAGTCATCGTAGTCCAGGTGCCGAGCCAAGTCGAGTTGTCGGTATCGATGTCGAACCCGGTTGTATTGATAATCTCGATATCACTGTTAGCCCCGATGAATCTGATGACTAGGTAGTCTTCAGGGTTGGATGTCTCGTATCCGGTGTCTTGGAGGAAGAAGTCGAAGCTCAGCAAGTCAGCACTCACATCATCGAGCGCGAGTGTGGTTATTCCATCAACGTCTGACATCTGGTAACCCTGAGTGCCGTCCGTGAAGTTGCCTACAGTACCGGTGTAGTTTACGGTCCCGAAGTAGTCTCCATCGGTCAGACCCACGCCACCGGTGGATGTGTAGTACAAGGTGAAGCCCATCTCTGCACCGATGGTTTGGTTGTGGGCTACGTGAGGCTCGTTAGCGTTATTCCAAAGATACCTGCTGACAGAATCACTTCCAGTGTCAGTGTACTTCACATTGTCAATAGTGAATGGATCTTCGAACGAGGTGTAAGCCACGACTGAATTATAGGTGCAACCACTAACTACAGAATCGGGCAAACCATCGCCATCTGTGTCCGTATCAGCACACGGGTTGTCGGGAAAATCATCATCCACATCATCGGTTCCATCGCCATCAGAATCAGTCGCTAGGACGGTGTAAGGGACCATCAGTAGAAGCAGTGCAGTCAGGATTGTTGCATAGGTAGCGCGGCGGCTCATGCCTCACCATACCCGACTCGATTCAAAATACTCTCCCTCTTTGGGGCTCACCACATTAGTTCAGATGATCTTCCGCTAACCTCTTTGACCTACTTTCGATGCAAGTGCATGAGCGCCCGCGAATTCGTTGCAAATATATTGGAAGCAGTCGACGAATCTGGCAGACACTACCGTGACAGCCTACCGATGATTGCGAGCGAGAACATTCTCAGCCCCCTAGTTCGTAAGGCCTGCGATTCGGACCTTCATGGTAGGTACGCCGAGGGACTTCCAGGTAAGAGATACTACCAAGGTTGCGAGGACTTCGATACCATCGAAGAAATCGGTATAGCTTCAGCCAAGCGTGTGTTCGATTGCAGCTTTGCCAATATCCAGTCAACTTCGGGAACAGTCTCAAACATGGCTGGCTTGAAGGCACTGGCCAAGCCAGGGGATACCATCACTGCAGTTTCGACTGCCGATGGAGGACATATTTCTCACGCCCGCATGGGTGCTGTAGGAGTTAGAGGGCTGAATCTGATTACATATCCATGGATTGAGAGTCGGATGGAACCTGACATAGATGCTGCAGCGGCTCTAATCCGAGAGACCGAGCCTAGCCTAGCCCTATTCGGCCAATCTGTCTTCTTGTTCCCAACGCCGCTGCAAGAGTTGGCGGACGCGGCTCACGAGGTAGGAGCTAGGGTGATGTACGACGCTGCCCACGTCTTGGGCCTGATTGCTGGAGGGCAGTTTCAGGACCCCCTCAGAGAAGGGGCCGACCTAATGACGGGCAGCAGCCACAAGACCTTCCCAGGGCCGCAGGGAGGATTCCTTCTCTCCGACTCTGATGACCCTAAGTTCATGCGCAGACTCAATAGCTCGGTTTTCCCGGGTGTTTGTTCAACCTACCACCTGCATCACGTCGCAGGAAAAGCGGTCGCTTTGGCCGAGTTTGAGACGTTCGGTGCTGATTATGCTAGAGACACGGTTGCTAACGCAAGGGCGCTAGGTGCCGCATTGGCAGCTGAGGGTTTCGATGTCATGGCCGAAGAGAGGGATTATACTGCCAGCCATCAGGTACTGACTCGCCATGGCGATCCCGATTCAGGAGCTGGCAGGGATGCAGCTGCGCTTCTCGAGGATGCAGGAATAATCACCAACATGAACATGCTACCAGGAGATACCAAGGCAATGTCTCCAAGTGGGCTTAGGCTAGGAGTTCCTGAGCTCACAAGACTTGGCATGGGAGTAGATGAGATGCAGGATGTCGCGCGCTTCTTCGCTAGGACACTGATTGCAGGCGAAAATCCGACTAAGGTCAGGCAGGATGTCTGCGAATTCAAGTCAGATTACCTCGATGTCGGTTACTGCTTCGAACCCGGGCCGGCCTATCCTGGACTCTAGGCGATTCTGCCTCAGACTTATTCTCCCGAACCTACTCGCGACACCATGCGCCTGCATCGCACGATAGCACTAATGCTCTGCATGTTGATGCTCAGTTCGGGTTGTCTAGGGCTTTTCGGAAACGAAACCGAGGAGCCCGAAGAGGCTAATTGTCAGACGCAACCAACACATCCAGATTGCTTCGTCGATGTAATCACCGAGGAAGACTGCACGGCCCAACAGGTGTTCACCGGCGATTCTTGTAGACTGATGCAGCCTACTTCACAACTCTCCTACGGAGAGGACTCAATCACTCTGGTCGTAGGCGTAGAGATGCAGGCTCTTACACCTTCTTTCCAAGGAGACGGACCTCAGAACTGGTTCATCAATCCACGACTCCCAGATGGTTTGGACTTGGATGATTCCGGAGTAATTTCAGGAACTCCGCTTGAGGAAGCCCAAATCATCCGCCACACCATCATTGGCACTAACGCGATGGGTTCGGCTGCCACGACTTTGGACATCGTGGTGCAGGCACCCACGCCAGAATCTATCCATTATCTGAGTGACACCCTAGCATGCACCTTGGATTCTCATTGTGACATCGACCCCCCGCTGATAATCGGGGGTTCAGCGCATATATGGTCAATCAATCCACCTTTACCCGGAGATTTGGAACTCCTTGAGGACGGTTCCATATCTGGAATGGCCAGAACATTGGGTCACTCTAATCACACCATCACCGCTTCCAACACAGGAGGCTCAGTTGAGACGACCTTGCGCATAGTGACTCTACACCAAGAACCGCACTCGCTGTATTATCATGGACACCCATTCTACTGGACGATTGGGGAAAATGAGCAGGTGATTCCATCTTATGAAGGGGGACAGGTCACTCATTGGTCAATCGAACCGCCCACTCCTCCAGGAATAATGCTCCACCAAGAGGACGGTTCTCTACGAGGCACTCCTGAAACCGTTCACCCACTCAGAGAGTACATCATAACGGCTCATAACACCGGAGGTTCCGTTTCAACCACGATTCTAATTGACGTCAGGGATTTAGTTGTCGAGAATCTGAGATACGATCCCTACATCTTCGATCTAAGACAGGGAGAGGACATCGGACAAATCAACCCGACATGGCAAGGAGGAACTCCTGACACCTGGGAGATTCATCCTCCTCTCCCCACTGGCTTCCAGATCGATACCTATACTGGCGAGATTAGCGGCACCGCCTCTGTACTACAGCCTTGGTCGACTCACACTGTTTGGGCAAACAATTCAGGAGGCCTTGCTTCGACCACACTTCAGTTCAGAATCACCAGCCTACCTCCTGATGCAATCGCATGGTCCAGCGATCAATTCGCTCTACGCTCCAACCAGAGCGTGCACATACCAGTCACCAATGAAGGCCCCGCGATTGAGACATGGGAAGTCCATCCCAATCTACCCGCGGGACTAATCCTGCAGGCAGGAGATATCTCAGGAACGCCTATCGAGAGAGCAGATTGGAGACAGTACACTATCTGGGCCAATAATTCTGGAGGTTCGGTCGGCCTTATGCTGTGGATTGCGGTTCACGACCTGCGAGCGGATCAATCCGATTTGCTGCGAGGTATGGGTGAGACCAATTGGGGAGGCTGGCCCTCTCCGATACTGCCAATCGGTGAATGGGCCTTCCCGATAGGCTTCACTCAGGAGGGTTACGGTTCAACCATCCCGGTAATCTCGGCCAGTCACGTGGGGCGCGGCAAGATGCTCGGTTACGGCCACGAGAGCTGGGTAGATGGGGCTGGAGAGGCAGAGACTGAGTTCTCCTTGCGAGCAGTTGAGTGGGTTTGCGGAGAGAATGCAGACGTCGGGCTAGCCTATGGTGCAGGATTCGATGACTTTGAGGACGAGTTGCAGGCCGAAGGACATACAGTCCATCTTTCAGTCACTCCGGTAGATCTGTCTGAGATAGACTGCCTACTGGACGAGTTTTGGAATGGCCACGATGATCAAGACAATCAGAATCTCATTGACTTCATGCTAGAAGGAGGTGGACTCATCATGGGTGGTCACGCTTGGTACTGGTCATACTCTAACACAGATGTAGCGCACAACTACCCCGGCAACAAGATCGCCAAGACGACCGGCCTATTCGTCTCTCATGCATGGGGCTACAACGACGTCGACTTGTCCAACATGCCGCACGAACTCTCACGCCCTCATGCGGCTATAGAGGCAATCAGGGCCGACAGAATCGACAACCAGACACTCTCTACGGACGACGCATCTGTTGCCGATGCGACCTTATCTGTGTGCACTGGTGTAGTCGCCTTGGACTTCCATGGCTTTTGGTCCCCCCTACGTGAGACCGTGAACGCCACTGGTTGGACAGTCATCGAATACGGCACTTTGTGGCAAAACGTTGGCCACAATATGGGAGAAGATCCGGTCGCAGACACAATTCTCAGGGTCGAGGCCGCTCTCACTCAGAGCCTGCCGGCCAACGAACTACCTGCTCATCCTAGTCACGTCGAATTCCCTGGAGAGGTGCCTACTAATGCGACCAGAATCTCACGCACAGTCACTATCGATGGCAACCAAAGTGGTCTACCTGGCAACTTTGGGTACGCAAGTGCTAGGGCTCACGTAAGGATGACCACCGGCCTATACGCCGCTCCGGGGGAGGTCGTAACGGTCACACTACCTTCGGAGATAGTCGACTCCGGCACCTATGTCCTAGTCGGGGCCCACAGCGACAGTCTGTGGTCTAAGAGTCAACTACACCGTCATCCGCAGATAGTCAGGTGGTGGTACGTAGATCAACAGACGATGGAAGTCGGCAACGCCTTTGGTGGACCAATCTACATAGCGATCTCCCCGGGCTCAACATTGGGTGACTTCCAAGTCACCATCTCGAACGCTGTGAAGGCTCCAACCTATATCCACGGACAGACCGATGTCTTCCAATGGCTGCAGCAATATCGCCACGACCCAGCACCTTGGGCTGAGATTGGTAGCGACCAGTTCATACTTACAGTCCCTAGTCACGAAATTAGAGACTTGGACAACCCTCAAGACCTGATGGATTGGTGGGATGAGGCACTCGAGATGGAGCACGAGCTCTACGGCTATCTGCCTTGGCCCAGAGTAGAGAGAGCGGTGTTCGATGCGCAGATTTCAGCCGGATGGATGCACTCCGGCTACCCATTCATGGCGCACGACCTGAGCGTCGCCGGAGTAGTTAACGTCTCTTATATGTCAGAGAATGGAGATTGGGGAATGTTCCATGAACTCGGGCATAACCATCAGTGGATGCCCTCGACCCTTCCGGGAACTACCGAGACAAGTTGTAACTTTGCTAGTGTGTATCTGATGGAAGAACTAGTGGGAGTCGAGGGTCATGGGGCTGTGGACCCCGCCCAGAGGGACTCACGCATGAGCAGCTACTTCGAAGATGGCTCGAACATCTCGAACTGGACTGTTTGGACAGCCCTCGACACGTATCTCATCATCAAAGAGGAATGGGGATGGGGCCCGATTACTGAAGCCCTCAGTGTCTACTACACTCTTCCATCCGCTGAGGTTCCAGTAGGAAGTACAGAGGAGTTCAATGCATGGGTCCTGCATCTCTCGAACTCCACTGGCTACAACCTAGCTCCATACCACGCAGCATGGGGCTTCCCTCTAACTCAAGCGACCTACGATGCTCTGGAACATCTTCCTATCTGGGTCGACGATCCTTTGCGTGGAGAGTACTATACCTACGAAGCCATTTTGCGCAACCTCAGTACAGCCAATGTGTCTAGCAATACTGCTGATGTAATCTGGGATGTCTACGACAATGGTACCAACACTACTCTGATAGTATACTATGGCCAGACTGACATGGGTAATAACTCACAACTCTGGCCATACAGTGTTACCGCAGGAACTCCACAAGTCGGTCCAGACTCAGTCAATATTACATTCACTGACGACAGTACTCATTACATCCGTATCAAGGCGTTCAACGAAGAGGGCGAGGTCTGGTTCGGACCGATATCGGTGAATCCTAACTGACTCTTCTTAGTAGAGATTCCAACGATACATCTGGAATGTATTTCTGGTGCCATATTGCTAATGGTATCCAGATTAGCGTGTGACCAATAGTGGCTACAAATGCAGGAAGCAACTCCAGTCGTGGCTCCTCTTGCATGATTGAGGCCACGACTCCAAGTACAGCGAAGTGAGTGATATATACTGTCAGTGTGATTTTTCCCAAAGGTTCGATGAATGATAGACTATCTCCCTTCCATGGCTCCCCTCCGCTGCTCTCATTGCCCTCAAGTATCCTGTGTGCTAGTAGTGCAAATGTACCTGAAACCACTAGGAATGCAGGGCTGGCTGGGAAGAAAGTCAGAACCGCCTCACCTTCTGTTAGCGCCCAAGGAATATCTTCCATCACTGCGATTACAATGGTGATAGTAGTGGCCGCCAGTCCCATTGCGATATTGCGCTCTCGTGTACTAGGATTCTCAGTTAGGTCGTACACAAGCGTCCCTAGTAGCACGAAGAACAACCAAGGTACAGCAGGGTAGGTACCGTTCCACAGAAGCCTAGCCACCCACTCGGAAGTACCCTCGGACGCCACTCTCTCCCACCATGTCCAGTCGGAGCCAGAAGCGTCACCGAGAACTAGGGGAGAAGCAAACATTAGCAACATCAGGACAGCCCTCGCTTGCATACTCAGTCTCACCAGTACTGGGGCTAGCAGAGCTGCAATCGCCAGTAGAGTCAGAACTCCAGGAGTTTGCCACTCGAATCTACCTCCTCTCTCGACATTGAGAAGAACGTTGATCAGCAGTTGACACAGAGTCAGCAAGACTACCCGAGGAATTAGCCAAGAAATCCAGTCCGACGCCCCCATAGGGCCGCGAACAGCCCTACGAGCTGCACTCATGTAGATCCCCCAGCCAGAAATCATCACGAACATCGGTGCAGCCATTCCTCCGAAGGCAGCGGCCACGAAGGCAGCAGGATCGCCCACTGTCATGCCCCTAGGAGGCACGATGGCTGCAGTGTGGACTTCTACCATGCAGAGTACGGCAATCGCCCTCATCCGGTCAATGTGTGAAAGCCTCAACCAAACACCTCGTGAATCCTGCTTCCCGATTCTAATTCCTCATCACTCAGAACAATTGAACCGATGAGACCTTCAACAGTGGTTCTTCCAATCTCATCCCTGTGATAGAGAGTAATCCAAGGCTCTCCACTTTCAATTCTGTCTCCTACTTGTACCTCTAGAATAGCTCCCACAGCGCGATCGATTGAGTCTCCTAGTTCCAGTCTACCTGCACCCATTCTTTGGCATGCCAGTGCGATTGACAGAGCTTCGATTTCGCACACCCAACCACTTTCTGCAACGCAAAGGCTGGTAGCATTCAACTCACTATCAATTAGGCCCAAGCCGGCCATCAGCGATGAATCACTGTCTAGGATTGAAGTATCGCCACCTTGGGCCTTGACCATCATACGAAAACGCTCCAGAGCTGAACCATCATGCAACGAGTCGTGAATCATCAGGGCCCCTGAATCGCGGTCTTCTGCTAGGCCCGTTGAGTGAAGTAGTAGTCCGCCCTGAATGCAAACCAGTTCCTCTAGGTCGGAAGGGCCGTTGCCGCAAAGTGTTTCCACACTCTCAAGCACCTCAAGCGAGTTGCCAATGGCGCATCCTAACGGAGCATCCATCGACGATAGTACTGCGGTGGTTGCCACCCCCATCCCTCGAGATGCTGCAACCATGGATTCAGCCAATTCTATGGCCTTGTCTTGCTCGACCATGAATGCTGCCCGTCCGAACTTGACATCCAAGACTAGGGCAGAGAGGCCTTCTGCAGCCTTCTTCGAGACGATTGATGACGTGATGAGCGGAATAGAGTCAATCGTTCCAGTAACGTCTCTGAGTGCATACATCCTACGGTCAGCAGGAACTAATCTTTCAGTCTGCCCGACCATAGCTAGGCCGATTTCTAGGACTTGTGTCTGAATCTGTTTCGAATCTAACTCGACGCTGAAACCTGGTATGCTTTCCAGTTTGTCCAGCGTCCCTCCGGTGTGGCCAAGTCCTCGCCCAGAGATCATCGGTACCTTGAGGCCACAAGCAGCCAGGGCCGGAGCGAGAATCAGGGACACTTTGTCACCCACTCCTCCAGTCGAGTGTTTGTCAACTATCAGTTCCGAGACCTCAGAGTCCCAAGATAGAGTCTCGCCGGAGTCCCTCATAGCTTCAGTCAGAGCAATTGTGTCTGCTTCACTAATCCCTTCGCTATGCACTTGTTTGAGCCAAGAAATCAAGTCAGCATCGGAGATAGAGCCGTCAATCACTCCCTCAACGAGGTCACTGATTTCCTCGGACATCACTCTTCCTCGTCCAACTCAGCTCGAATCTCTTCCATTGTGCGCCCTTGCTCGAGCATCCACTGGACTTTGTCTCTAGTTTCATTTTCGAATCCGAAACCATCCAACTTAATCTCCCCATGCTCGCCATCATCTCTGCCCTCCGTACGTGCACGCACGTCTTCTGCAGATTCATCGAAGCTGGTGCCAGTCAGGATTGCCTTGTCCGAGTCAGAATCATCGAATCGATATCCTGAGTCGTCTATCAGAATCTCGTCAGTTCCTCTCCTCGGCTGAAGATACATGGATGCCGCTGCTGCAGCTAGGCAGAAAGCTGAGATTACCATTAGCCAGAATAAGAATGAGGCACCAGGTCTGGATAGAGGATCATCTCTAATATTGAATAATCCAGATTCTTCTTCTTCAGATTCTTCCTCTCCCTGTTCCTCTTGTTCTTCATTTCCATTACCAGTATTGTTCGAGCCTTGCTCGCACCCATACTGTTCACCATCAGGTATACCATTCTCGTCAACATCATCTGAGTTCATCGCTAATACCGGCTGTCGCATCACGCTAGCAGCGAAAGCCGACTCTTCTCCATCAGGAATACAATCTCCATCTGTGTCATTGGACAATGGGTCGCCACCGAGTTGATACTCCTCGAGATTGTTTAATCCGTCCTCGTCAGGGTCAAGGGACTGCTCACTCAGAGCAGTTCCCAGAACTGCAGCAGAATGCCGGTTGAGGCCATATTCCAACTCCCATTGGTCCGGCAACAGGTCACCATCAGAATCGGTTGTAGGGTCTAATCTGTTCCAGTCCTCTTCGAATGAGGCCGAGTAGTCAGCGGCCAAACCCTCGTGATGAATCAATACGCCCATCTCTCGGTTTCGTAAAGCAGCACTAGAGCCCCAGTTCATACTTCCAATTAGAACGCTCGACCCATCGATTATTGCACCCTTGTTATGTAACTTGACGATGGTATCGGAGTAGGCCATCAGCCGAGCTGTGACATCGAGACCCTCGGTCGCATTCCAGTCGGTATTGAACATGTTGATGGCATCGCGAATCTCATCATCCCAATCAGCATAGAATCCATTCAGCATCAGGCGTATACTGACTCCTCTTTGTGCGGCTTGATGCAAAGCAGCGATAATCGGATTATCGCCGAATCCCCAATACCAATCCAAATCTAGATACTGCACTGAAAGTTCGATTGATTGCTCGGCGGATTCAATCATAGAAACAATACCAGAAACGCAGTCATCGGGACAAGTCATGAGTTGAGCATCATACGGACCTGAATGGTACTCGATTGGAGTGAATTCATCATCGTGCCAAGGACTATCCATTGTCCAATCGGATGTTGGGGCGTGCCAGAGTGAGTGTGGTGAGATGTGCAGATGCTGAGAGTTCTCGTCCCATGCCATTCGAGATAGTATCAATTCTGCTGCTGCCTGTGAGTTCATTATCACAGACCACTCTCGGTTCCCGATTCCATCAGGAGGTACGCTAGAGTCCTTCCAGTTACCCGAAGAAATCCACACGCTCTCAGAGTCTCTGACTGCGACCTTACTGTGGATGTATGTATATGGAGAACTAATCTGTGTGGGATCATCCATCCATAGAACGGTAGCACCTGCATCGTGCAATGTCTGAGCATGCCCTCTCTGGTTGTTGATAGTACTGCTACCATCTAGAATACCCTCTTCTAGCAGTAGCGTGACTTCAACACCTTCAGCTATTGCATCGAGTAGTGCTTGTGTCAAATCGGGACTCATGAACTGATAGACATGCAGATGTATCGAATTCTGAGCAGCGTCAATCCACTGCTTTAGATCGTTGAATCCAGAATCCGGACCTATCGAAGCAGAAACTGACGAATCCGCTTCAGTCGTGAAGTATCCTCCGTCACAGAATGTCGAGGCTCCAATCCTAATCCATCGCTGCTCCCAGTCTGAGCCCGTGTTAGTATCGGGATAGTCACCGCATCCGGTTCCACGCATCAGTATCAGGCCAGGAGTTCCATCCCCGGGGACCGAAACGGCTGCACCCTGCCAACCCTCAATCTCGGCAATTCCGCCTCCGAAAGCAATGGCGTCAACCACAGTCCCGTCAGGTGTCTTGAGTTGCAAGGCACTGCCAGAGTCGACCAACCAAGGCATGTTATTCAGGACTATGTTGCCATCAAGGGCAGCGATGCCTCCATCCGCTAGCAGATTCGCCGGATTCTCAGTCAGGACTACCGACTGCCCTGCATCGATTACTATGTCGTTGAAAGTGGAAATCCAAGGAGTAGTCGAGCGAATTCGCTCTATAGTCCATCCTGCGAGGCTTACTGACTCGTCACCAGTATTAGTCAACTCAAGCCAATCGTTATCTCTGTCGGGGACTTCTGCTGGCATGATTCGTGTGAACTTCAAATTGTATTCGCCATCCCATTCGGAAGGCTCTGCAGGAGGATCCCAGAGCCACAGCATGTTGTTGTCGTGCTTACTTGTATCCTCGGCCACGAGAACTCTACCGTCATCCAAAACTGCTAGGTTGTCAGGGTTAGCGATTCGATTAGGGTCACACGATCCTGAAGAATAGGTTCCTCCAGCAATTACAGGCTCGATCCGACTGACATCCCAATTATCCTCTACCGGCATCCTGTAGACTATTCCACAACGGTTCTGTGACAGTCTGATGTCTCCTTGTGAGTCAGCCATGTCGTATCTGATGTCAGACATCGCCAGATACACGTAACCAGGAGCTTCTGGATTGAATACTACGCCTTCCATCTTGTTCCACTCATCTGTGGCCCCGATGGCGCCAGCAGCCTTCCTAGATTCAAGGAAAGCCACCCTGTTGTCTGTTGCCGAGCCGACTTCGCCATCACCGTCTAGGTCCTCATCGAGCACACTCTCTGCCCAGTCATTGATCTCTTGATCTGAGATGTACGAGTTCTGTCCAGCGACAAAATCCGAAGTTGTGATACCATCGTAATCTTCTATCCATTCCTCAATCTCGGCATCACTGGAGGATGCCAACTCCACCCACTCGACATCGAATCCGGTGGTCGCTGGGTCGGTGCCGGAATCCTGAGTCACCTTTGCAGCATAGAGAGTTCCTGACTCTAAGTCTCCTGCAGTGTCGGCGATGAATTTGAACAACACAGTATCATATTCGTCGTCTGAGAGATAAACTGTCTTTTCATCCGGCATCACCTGAGCGTTTTCATGCGAGAATCGACCCATTGCGAACTGCTTGTTGAATGACGGGGAGGCAGTGTCGGCATCTTCAATCTCGACAATCCATCCGTAGTCATACGGATTTGGATAGTAACCTAGGTAGTCGGCCAGTTCCTGCTGGTCTGAGTGATAATAGTAACTAGCATCGTTCCAGTTCTTGGTATCTGCGAAGAACAACTCTTCGGACAGAAGTGGAGTGCCCCACGGGCTGATTGAGCCGAAGCAAAGAACCCATCCGCCATTCATCCCGCTGAGGTCTTGCATCATACCTCCTAGGACGTCCCATTCCTGTGAGTCAGTGTTCCACTGAATCAAGAGTTGACTCACACCAGCAGGACGACTCTCCCAAGTTGTGTACAAGTAACCTCTAGTGCCCTCGGAGTTCAGAGGTACAAAGGCGTTGAAGTCAGGCTTCTGACTTGTGAAAAGTAACTCACCATCATCAGCAGCGTATATTCCTCCCGCAACTCCTCCTTCAGACAGAGCATCCCCGCTCTGAACAATAACTTGGTATTCTCCGTGAGATACTCTGATACCGTGCCAAATGTCCCATTCGCTGCTAGATAGTTCCAGCTCAGGAACTACATCTGGAAGAGCATTCCAATCGACACCGTTGACTACTCCGACGGTGGCATCGTAGTGATCCTCGTCGGGGTGCATCGCATTGACGAACAGATTGCCAAGTGAGTTTACATGCAGGCCAGTAACCTCGGCTCCACTCGGCATCATCATGATTCGAGTCAAATCTGAGGGCGTTCCTTCGGATCCGCCCCCATTTCCTCCACCAGAGCCTTCGGAGTTCTCTGCGCCGGGAGTGTTCTCCTCCGAGTCAACCCAGTCTGCAGATGCATCAGTAGCGGGGATTTTTGAGATTCCATTTGATGCCTCGCCGCTGGTAACTGTATGGACGATTTCCCCATTGGCATCCTTGAGATATAGTGTCTCGCCAGCGTTATTGAGTCGAAGAGTTCCGACTTCATTCTCTGCGATTACTGCGTAACTTCCAGCAGCTATGATGTACGACTCCTCCAGTTCTGAGAAACCGACCCATGTCGATGAATCGATTGGGTGAACCCATCCGCCAATATCCTCGAGAGTCCAGTTTTGTAGATTCATTCCTGAAGAGCCCGAGTTGTACAGCTCGACCCATTCTCCGTTTGGGAATATTCCTTGGTCAGAGCCGTCAGCATTAGGCATCATTTCATTGATACATACTCCTGAGCATGCTGTAGAGCGACTGGCAGCATGTTCTGTTTTGATCCCACTCAGTCCAGACTCAACTGTAGGATATAGTGACATCAGCAAGAGCATGGCTAGAACGAGGGCTGTGACACCCGCTCTCCCACGCTCTCGCATGGTGCTGCGCCACTCTATTTGGGGTTCAAACCTTCGTGCACGCGTGCCCGCAGCCGGCGGAGCCGGCTGGAAACCAATATCATTCTTCGTCAGTCCTAATGGAACCAATTGAACCATAGACTAGTAGTCCAATTCCAACCGCATACAATAGGGCAATCACCATGTGTACGTAAGAGAGAGGCGCCCCCGCATCGCCACCAAAATTGGTCCATCCCATTAGTCCTAAGTTGTCACTCACGCTTGCTCGATAATCTTCCGCTGCTTCATCATCGATTTCACTGAAGGAGTGAATCTCGAATACGGGCATAACATCATTCGAGTTAAAATCGGGATTCATTGATCCGGGTCCACGAAGATCAAGATAGAAGGTAGCAGTCACCTTGCCGTACATTGGGGCGTTGGTGATTGGTTCGACCTTCATGTCGATGTTAGCTCCAAGATATACAGGGAGTGCTCCAGGCATTGCATCGACAAAAGTTTCAGAACCAATCAACTTGCCTTGGATTTGGGTACTAGCAGGGTCTAGGGTGACAGTATGCTCAACCATGTCAATCCCCTTGTAGGTGGTTTCTGCACCAACCTCAGACTGAGCTATTGCATATCCAATAAGATTCACACTGAATGAGTTCTCAGCATCTGCAATACTTCCTACAGTGCCTGCAACCCTTGTTTCATCATTTCCAATATGATCTGTAAGCAGACCCATTGCAGCATCTTCACGGTGCGGAGCTCTCCATGGGAGGTACTCTGTCATGCCATAGGTCTGATTCTCCGCACACGGTAAGTCATAGCCTAGGAATGTGCCATTCTCATCATAGTCATAGTCGCAAAGCCCATTTCCATCAGAATTGATGTAACCTTGAGCCAGCCGCTGACCGACGTTGTCACCAGCCGTACTCATGGTGTACACCGAACGGTCCCCTGTACTGACTCCTCCTGAGCCGTAGTATGTGTCATTGGTCTCTAGGCTAACCCAAGGGAAGTATCCGAAATATGTATTTACAGCATCGTTCCAGCCGTACAGCCAGTTGCTTACTGGCTGAGTAGTGTATTCCTCGTTGCCAGTTACGAAGTTTAGTAGCACAGGCATCACGGTGTCGAAGTAGAAGTTCCCCACCCAGTCTCTCAACGCTCCTGCTGCATCTACAGGAATACCATACAGTGAGGCCACGTAAGCATCATCCCAGACATGCTGATTACCATCTGCATCGGGCAGAGACATGCCTGAAAGCTCGCCATACATGAAAGAAGCAGGGAAGGAAGATTTTAGCCCAATTTCTGGATCATTCAGGATGAATTCAGACTGTTCCATGGTTAGGTCTGCCATACCTGCAAACGTATCTCGATTCAGGCCAATTGGAATGTACTCACCTGTGAGCGGGTCTGCAGCTCCGAATGCGGTATGCCACCAATCATTGGAATTCATCGTGCCTTGTCCTCCCA
>CAYYAH010000022.1:6876-14912 GCA_964470075.1 uncultured Candidatus Poseidoniales archaeon | reverse complement strand
CTCGGAAGGCCCGAATAGAATCCAAATCCCCATTCCCGATGCAAATAGGCTCAATCCAATTCTCAACCAGTCCTGAGAACCTCTAGCAGAGAGGTATTCATCCTCATTCAAATCATTCTTTACTCCAGCTTGGTAACCTATCCAGCCAAAGACCGTTAATGTTGCAAATAGTAGTCCATATGCTATTATTTCGTTCATTTCTCTCCCTCCGCTGGCATTACCCAGATCAGGTCACAGGGTCGCCACCTAACGGTGACCTCTCAGCACTAGGCTCCCCGCTAATTGCTCAAACAGAGTGGGTAATCAAACTTCGGACTCACTCGTCCGCACCCATGAACGGGTAGGTCCAGTCTTGAGGCACATCGATGGTCCTCTTTACTGAGCGTGGGCTAATCCATCGTAGAAGATTGAGGGGGCCTCCTGCCTTGTCATTGGTACCAGAAGCCCTGGCCCCTCCAAATGGCTGCTGAGCGACAACGGCCCCGGTAGGCTTGTCGTTGATGTAGAAGTTGCCAGCAGTGAATCTCAATGCCTCATAAGCAGTCTGAACATCCTCTTCATTGGAAGCGAAGATGCTACCTGTGAGAGCATATGGCGAGGCTTCGTCACACATCTCTAGCACGGCTTCGAAGTCATCGTCCTCGTAGACGTAAACCGTCAGAACTGGTCCGAAAATCTCCTCTATCATGGTCTCCGAGGTCGGATTGGTGGTGACAATGATGGTTGGCTCGATGAACCATCCCTCGCTATCGTCAAAGCCGCCTCCAACTATGACTTGGCAGCAGTCGCGGGCTTGAGCTCGCTTGATGTAACCGGAGATTTTGTCGAAGGCCCTTTGATCTATCACGGCAGTCATGAAGTTGGTAAAGTCCCGAGCATCTCCCATCTTGATCTTGCCAATCTCTGCACAAAGATCGTCCGAGATGGTGGTCCAAACTGACTGCGGGATGTAGGCCCGGCTGGCAGCCGAACACTTCTGCCCCTGAAACTCGAATGACCCTCTTAATAGAGCCACGAGCAATCCTTGACTGTCGCATTCGGGATGGGCGACGACGAAATCCTTTCCACCAGTTTCGCCTACAATGCGCGGATAGGATCGTAGGTTTGGCAAGGCAAGTCCTATCTCTTGCCACAGGCCTTGGAAAGTTGCTGTGGATCCGGTGAAATGCAGGCCAGCGAAGTCCGGGTTAGCTAGGGCCACCTCAGTAATCTCAGCGCCTGACCCAGGCAAGAAGTTGATGACTCCAGGAGGTAGTCCTGCTTCCATCATCAGTTGCATCAAGACATAGTTGGAGTGGTATGAGTTACGGCTGGGCTTCCACACACTGGTGCAACCCACAATCGCCGGTGCGCTGGGAAGATTCGCTGCTATGCTGGTGAAATTGAACGGTGTGATGGCCAGAACGAATCCCTCAAGTGGCCTGATTTCTGTAGAATTCTCTACGCCCTCAGGAGAGACGAGGGGCTGGAAGTCATCGTGGAAGCCACGAGCATAGTGACAGTTGAACCTCCAGAAATCAATTAACTCGCAGGCCGCGTCAATCTCTGCTTGAAAGGCGGTCTTGGACTGGTTGAGCATAGTAGAAGCGTTCACCCGCATCCTCCATTCACCGGCAAGTAAGTCCGCGCAGCGCTCGAAGATTGCGCAACGTCCCTCTAGGCCTAGGTCAATCCAAGCCTCCTGGGCGGCGACTGCCGCAGCGCATGCAGCCTCCATCTCTTCCCTTCCAGCTAAGTGTACATTGGCGAGAACGTGGCCATGATTATGAGGGATGACCTGAGGCACTGTTACTCCGGTGAAAACCTCCTCTCCGTTGATGATGCAAGGTATCTCAACGACCTCATTCATCTGGCGATCCATCTCATCCTGTAGTATAGCCCTCTCATCGGAGCCGGGTGCGAATCCTAGAATCGGTTCATTGTCGGGATGGTTTGCCATGGCTTCGGGTCCTACAGGTCGGATTTGATGATTGCGAGTGTTGATTCAAGTCCACTCGGTTGGCTCATCCTTCTTCGCCTTCTTCCAAGCCCTGTAGCATGACTTGCATACTGTGACCCTTCTAGCTTCCGAGGATAGGCCTGACTCGCCCCAGACGTCCACTGCTCTGTCGAAAGCCAATCTCCTGCCTCCAATTTTCTTGTCGGCCCAGTTTTCGCAGTCGGCAACATCGCACTTCTTCTCACCGACGTACTCTTCCTTCTCCTTATCGGCAGGACCGGAGGCATCTGAAGCGGCCTGCCTTCTCTTGCGAGCATTCGCCTTGAATCCCATGGACGGGGGCCATAGTGAACCGATTAGAAGGTTGCCTCGGAAGCCGGGAAATCAAATGGACCTCCCTTGCTGGCCACAGATGCACGGCGATCCGGGCCTATGCCTACGCTAACTACAGGAACACCGGCGAGAGTCTCGATACGCTCGATGTAGTGCTTGATTACATCCGGGAAGGTATCGAACCCGGTGCCATCGTCCCTAGATGCATCCGCCATCTCTATCCATTCACCCAAAGAAAGTGAAGGGAATCCTTCGTGAGTCTCGTAAATCGGCTTGCAGCGAGCGAGATCTTCGCTAGTGGTTGGCATCACGTGTATCGCCCTACCATCCATCTCGTATCCCACACAAATCTTGAGTTCGTCAAGTCCACCAAGAACATCCAACTTGGTGACAACTAGGCCGGTGTATCCGTTAATCCGATTGCTCTCACGCAGGGCTACCATGTCAAGCCATCCTGTCCTACGAGGTCGGCCGGTGGTTGTGCCATACTCGTTGCCGATTTGGGCCATGTGTTGGCCTGGGCCTTCTTCGAGTGATAGCTCAGTAGGGAAGGGGCCGTTTCCTACTCTGGTTGTGTATGCCTTGGTGATTCCAAAGCATTCTTCGACATGCCCGGGATGAATACCCGCGCCGTGAGTCGCATTAGCCCTGCTGGTAACCGAAGAGGTCACGAATGGATAGGTTCCCTGATCAATGTCAAGCATTGCCCCTTGGGCCCCCTCGAGCAGGACATTCTCGCCATTTCTCAATGCGATGTCCACCATCACTCCTGTTGGCTTGATTGCAGTTCCGAAGCGGTTCAGAATCCATTGTAAGTCCGACTTCAAAGAATCTACATCGATCACATCTTCGACACCGACTGTTGACAATTGTTTAGTCATCCTCTCAGCTTGTATAGTCAGAGCCTGCTTATCATCGACTAATCCTGCGATGTCTGCGAATCTGATGCCTACTCTCTCAGTTCGATCACGGTAGGTTGGACCAATTCCTCGGCCGGTAGTCCCGACCACTTTATCTGCACCGTCATACAACCTATGGAAAGGGAGAATGACAGATGCTCTCTCGCTGATGAAGAGTCTGACTCCCTCCGGCCTTTCTCCGGTTAGTTTGTGCCATCTATCGAGTTCTTCCTCGAGCACCCAAGGGTCGATGACCATCCCATCACCGAGAACCAGATTACAGTGATCGTAGGTGACTCCAGAGGGAATCTGATGTAACTTGAGAGTGGTATCTCCAAAGACGATTGTGTGGCCTGCGTTGTTTCCTCCTTGGAAGCGAACAGCCCAGTTAGATTGCTCAGCTAGTTGGTCTATGGCCTTGCCTTTGCCTTCATCCCCCCACTGGGCTCCGAGCACGACGCTGGCAGGCACCGTAGCGACGGGCAGTATCGAGGGCGAATCAATGCTTTGGCTGATGTCGAGACCGATTTCTGATGATTTTCGGGTGGGAAGCGATTATGAATGGCCGGTAGGTCGGCCGGTCTGCATGGCTCAGAGACACCCAGAGGCAGAGGCTCGTCTGCTGAAGAAGTGGATATGTATGCGCTGTTCGGCTACACACCGTGGGCGCAAGCCTAGGTCGTGCCGCAAGTGCGGCTATAATGGTCTGCGAATCAAGGCTGCCGAGCGCAGGAAGACCTGAGCATGGCAATCGGCTCTGCAGCCGTCGAGGGATTCGCTCTCAGCATTGGTCTGATTCTAGCATTAGGTCCACAGAATGTCTTCGTAATGCGTCAGGGTTTGATGAGATCGCATGTTTTTGCAGTGTGTCTTGCCTGCTCCCTATTCGACGCCGCCCTCATAACAGCTGGAGTTCTGGGCATGGGGAGTTTTCTCTCTGGTATCGAGGGCGCTGAGAAGACGATTGCAGTCGGGGCAACGTTGTTTCTAGTCGGATACGGATTGCTGAGAATCAAATCAGCTATGAATCCAGAGGGAATGTCGACTGAAGGAGAAGGAGAGGCTGATCTAAAGGCAACAATTGGAGCTGCTGCGGCTTTTACCTTCCTCAATCCGCATGTTTATGTGGATACCTTGCTGCTAATTGGAGGGACTTCGAGTAGATACCTAGGCGATGAGAGGATAGCTTTCGGAATCGGAGCTGCTACTGCTTCCTTCGTGTTCTTCTTCTCGCTCGGCTATGGAGCAAGGGGTCTCTCAGAGGTCCTGAACAAGCCCAAGGTCTGGAAGTACATCGATCTCTCGATTGCTTGCATTATGTTCGTCATCGCTGCTGCGATAATACAGCCTCATCTATGAGAGTAGTCTCTCAAGTGCATCGAACAACATTCCTACTTCCTCAGCAGTATTGTCAACGTGAGGGGAGACTCGCAGCAATCCTGCTCTACTGGTGACTAAAATTGAGTGCTCGTCCTGTAATCTGCGAGAGATGGTTTCACTGCTAATTCCCTTTGGCATACGCAAACTGACTATAGCGCTCCTTTCATCCTTGGACAATGGGGAAACGATCCCGAGTTCTAGCCGATTTGCGCCTTCGATGACCTTGTCTGCAAGTTTGAGGTCGTGCTCCCATACTTCCTCTATTCCCATATCACAAATCTCATCTACGGCTTTGGCCAGACCCAAAGCGGCTCCGAAGTGTATGGTTGTGTACTCGAATCGACTGGCGTCCTCTGGCAATATTATCCTTTCAGCGCGTAAATCCCAGATATCGTCATGACTCCTGAATCCCAGTAATCCAGGATACATGTCAGGGCGTACATTTGGCGAGATGTACCCCACTGCTGCCCCGTAAGTCCCACGTAGCCACTTGTATCCGGATGAGACAATCACATCTGCTCCCGAACGAGGGGCATCGATTGGAAACATGCCCATCGATTGTGTTGCATCGACTACGAATATCGCCCCTACTGAATGTGCAGCATCTGCAAATCTTCTCAGATCGTATCTTTGGCCACTCGAAAACTCAACGTGCGATAGTGTGACGACCGAGGTGTTCTTGTCAATAAGCGAGATGATTTTTTCCGGATCAGTATAGAGATCGGAGTTGTGATCGGCCAGCCGAACTTCGGCGCCGTTCGCATCGGCGACTCTGCTCCAGGGATAGACAGTCGAGGGGAAAGATGCCCTAGTAGAGACGATGTTGCTCCCGTCCGGGGGGGACACGGCCCAAGCAACCGAACACAGAAGTTCGGTAGCACTTGAGCCTACACAGACGTCCTCGATTCCACAAGATAGCAATCTTGCTGCGGCCCTTCTCAGTGGCATCATGCCGTTCTTCTCAGCCTCTCCGTCGAATTCTGCAGCACCTCCTCGAGCCAATGCATCCGACCAATCAATTGAGGCTTGATGGGCTGCAGAGGAGGTAGTCGCCACATTGGCGTAGGATAGATTGATCCAATCAGGCAAAGAATCCCCGGTGATCCCTAGAGAGTATTGCACTTCAAGGCTCAGGAGCTTCTGACTTCATTCAGAAGAGTCTCCAGGACGGTCTGAACCTGTAGGCACAACGGTCCGAAGTGAATTGGAAGATTGGAATCGGTGAATATCTCATCCATGATTGAGGCGGTCATCCCCAGCCTCAGATCCATCTCCTTGTTCTTGTTGAGCAACCACTGTTCTAATGCCTCCTTGGATGAAGTTCTGATGTTGCGTGGAACCTGTGCGTCATCGAACTGCCCGATTACCTGAGCAATCTGCTCAATCCTGGTCTCGATATCAGACACTGGTAACCCTCCGGCCCGGCGACCTGAGAGGACTCCTTAAGCGCATCCCCGGAATCTTGGAGAGTGTTAGCCCAACCAAGCAGACCAAGGCATGTCGGTGTTGGAATAGCCAATCCCTTCACCTTCCAATCCTAGACCAATCAGGCCGACCGAGACTCCTGTCTCGATAAGTTCCGAAATTCCCCATTCCATTGATGCTAGCAGGTCCGAAGAAGAGCCGGTGAATCTGTCATGAACTCTGTAACTGAGTAGGGCGGTAGTAATGGCCTCGCCCACACCTGTAGCCGCGACTGAGGCCCGCTCATCGGCCCAGAAACCTGAGCCAGGCAAAGGGACGTCTCCGACCCTTCCAGCGGGCCTGTGACTAGTGCCGCCCGTACTGGTTGCACAAGCTAGGAGTCCGTTGAAGTCGCGGGCAATTACTCCAACGGTATCTCCCTCGTTACCATGAGGAGGTCTTCCCTCGACTGGGGTCTTAATGTGACCTTTCTTATCGGCCCATATTCTAGCACCCATTCCTGCAAGACCGTTAATCTCCTCATCGAGAAGGTCCTTTGCCACTCGGATTGGATTAGGCGTGTCTTCCATTCCGATAACGAATCCGATTCTGCCATCTGAAGTCTGAATGGATGCGTCTAGTGAGACTGAGCCATCATTCCTGAAAACACCCCCTGTTCCGGCATTGAAAACTGGATCGTCTTCGAGGACTACACAGGCTTCGACTGCAGCCTCGATTGCTGAGCCTCCAGACAGGAGCATCTCGGCTGCCACGCTAAGGGCTGTCTCTACGTTATGCTGCCTGTCCGGCCCCGGGCCTGCTCCTCCATGGGCTACTACTGCAGGTACTGCCATCATCTCAACTCCCAGTCGCATCCCGAGTATTTTCCTCACTGAGCCTCAAACGCGACTGTAACAAGATGGCGAGGAGGAAAATAATTCCTGCCACTCGGAAAGCAGAATGATATGTCCACAAGCCTTCTCCTTGCACGGTCAGAGACCAGATATATGCGGCAGTCAAAGGACCAAAAATCCTAGCCAATGCACCATAACCTTCCTGTGCGCCCATCACCATGCCTAACTCGTAACCTCTAGATTTAGTCTCAAAGGTGAGAACCGAGGATTGAGTCGGGGAAAATAGTCCATTTCCAATCGCCATCCCTGCAGAAGAGGCGAAGATCAACCAACTGGCTTCGTAGGGGACATATGGGATGCTAGCAATTCCAGCGCCACACAGAAGAGTGCCGATTAGCATAAGCCTGGGCATACTGAAACGCTTTGTCAATGGCCCGATTAATGCACCTTGAACGATAGCTCCCAATAGGCCGATGAATGCGAAGACCCAACCATTATCCAATTCACTCCACCCTAATCCTCCCTCATCTTGACCCATCGAAGTGAACAGGATGAATGTCCCATGCATCATGCTAAAACCCATCAGGAATAGGAAGTTGATGGAGACCAACGATGAGACTGTTGGAAGTTTCATGACCCCTGCAATCTTACTGAACATGCCTGTGAATTCTTTGAACGCAGAATCTTCGGAAGGCCTGCGATTCTCTTCGGGCAGACTCTCGGGTAATCGAGTAATGGCTAGTATGAAACTGAGTAAGGACAGGGCGCTCGAGAATAGACATGGAAGTAGATATGGGTGGTCAATCCAAATCTGTCCATCAAATGGGGCGCCAATGCTTGCTGAGGGGTCAGATAGTACGCCACCAATGAATGGTCCAATCATGAAGCCGAGGCCGAAGGCCGCTCCAATCATGCCCATCCGCTTAGCGACTTCTTCGGACTCGGAGATATCTCCAATATACGCACGCGCGACCGCAATGTTGCCATTTCCTGCGCCTGCGAGGAAGCGGGCAATCACCGCCATAGTCAAGCTGCCCGATAGTCCGAAGACAGTGAAGAAGATGGTATTAGAGATCAATCCGAACATTAGGATTGGCCTTCGGCCCATCCTGTCACTCAATGAGCCTAGAATCGGAGTGAAGATGAACTGAGCGAGCGAATATACAGAGATTACGATGCCAACCCAAAGGTCCCTGCTTCCCACATCGGTGAAGCCATCTGCAGTGG
>CAYYAH010000022.1:0-6776 GCA_964470075.1 uncultured Candidatus Poseidoniales archaeon | reverse complement strand
ACGATGCCAACCCAAAGGTCCCTGCTTCCCACATCGGTGAAGCCATCTGCAGTGGCTAGGTCTTGAACGAAGTATGTGAGAAAAGGGATTACGATTGTGAATCCAATCATGTCCACTAGGACAACTAGGAACAGTATTCCCATCGGTGATTTGTCTTCGTCTGACATCCTACCTGACGTCTACGAGAGCAAGAGGGTCTTGAGCATTAATGTGCTTCAAGCCGAGGGTTGGGTATCAGTTCCCTTCGAGATTGTGTCGATTACCTTGGCCAGGCGCTCTACTAGGCTGACTTTTTCCTCTGCACCTACGAGTGCATGCTGCAGAACCTCGTCGAGAGAGTCTACAGGCAGTACCTCAACCTGCTTCTCCCACTTCTCATCCATCAGGACGTCCTGCATGTTGGCACGAGGAATGACCACTCTTTCGATTCCGGACTTAGCCGCGGCCTCAATCTTCGCAGTTACACCGCCAACTGGGAGAATCTCCCCTCTAACTGATAGAGATCCCGTCATAGCTAGATTCTGTTCGATTGGAACTCCTTCGAAGGCGCTGATTATCGCTGTAGCCATCGTAATGGATGCGCTGTCTCCATCGACATTGTGAGTTCCGGGGAATTGGACATGCAAATCATAGTCCTTGATGTCCTTACCAGTCAATTTCTTGACGACTGCGCTGATGTTAGTGACACTCTCATTGGCTAGGTCTGAAAGGCCGCCAGTGGCGATTACTCTCCCCGACATGCCTTGTGCGGGAGTGACCATTGCCTCGACCGGTAGGACGACTCCAGAATAATCCGAGAGGCCACTATCTGCACCTAGTACAGCTAGACCGTTAACTCTCCCCACTCGGTTGCCGCTGTTGACCAGCATGGCATATTCTGCCTGCCTATCCAAGAAGCGGTCTGCTACCTGTTGCTCGAGAGGTTTTGCGATCATTCTCGCCCTAGTGACGTGTTCTGGACCGGTAAGATCTGCGCTCTCTTCTGCAGCAAGATCGCCAGCGATTCTGACTAGGCCACCTAATTCTCTGAGTCGTAGAGAGAGTTTACCTCTGCGGCCGGCTCTCCTCTGTGCCTCCTTCAGGATAAGTGCAATTGAACCCTTGTTGAAGTGCGGTATCGCCTTGCCCGAACTCTTCTTCATTTCATTCCTAACCTCTTGGGCGATGAATCTGATGAGGCGGCGGCGGTTACGCTCAGTATCGGGCATGTCGGTGTTTACGTAGACCTCGTAGCCGTATCCTCGGATACGGCTACGCAGAGCTGGATGCATATTCTGGATGCTATCTAGGTTGCCAGCGGCGATGAGAATGAAATCAGTTGGTACTGGCTCGGACTTTGTGAGTGCCCCGGATGAGCGCTCTGAGCGACCACTGATTGGGAGTTCCTTCTCCTGCATAGCGACCAGTAGAGCTTGTTGCTCCTCCATGCGCAGCATGCGAATCTCGTCGATGTACAGGACTCCCTTGTTGGCCCTGTGAACAGCACCCGGTTCGACCCTCTCATGGGCCGGAGTTGCAAGGTCGGCTCCAGATTGGAACGGATCGTGCCTTACATCACCCAGAAGAGCCCCTGCTAGAGTCCCTGTTGCATCAATGAACGGTGGCTCGTCGTCCCGCTCATGCTTGATGAGCAGTTTCGGGATGTTTGCATCCTCTCCTGCTGTCAGACGAGTTCTGAGGAAGAAGTAACCGAAAACGAGAATGAATGAGCCAAATATGAATGTCAGAATCTCTCCGCTAGAAATCGTCGCTAGGAGTAGTGCGGCTCCGATAACTAGAGCGATGAAGAGAAGAGTTCTGTTTGTCCTCTCCTTCTGTATCCTAATCTGCGCTTTACGCTCCGAGATAATCCTAGAGCCTCGTCCAGCAGGAACTGTTCTGACTCTAGGTTCGTTCTCGTCTTCCTGATTTCTGAACACTAGAATGTCCTCGAGTTGCTCACGGGGCAGGAACTCAGTCATCGATCTAGAGAGCATCGACTTGCCGGTTCCTGGCTCGCCAACCATGATGACGTGGCGGCGCTGTTCGGCAGCTTTCCTGACAACAATAGAGGCTGCTTCCTGACCAATGACCTGATCAACGAGTTTCTCTGGAATAGGTACTTCATCGGTTGAAGTGATTTGAACTCCCTCAATCCATTCCTCAACTGGGGTTTCGCAGACTGGGTCTTTATCCTCGGACACTCCGAAAGCGGGGCCGTCCTCCCACGATTCTAGTGCATCCGCACCGTCATTCGCATCGTCCTGAGACTGTTCAGATTCGCCCATCTACGCTCCCCCGGGGTAATGCCTGATGCTCGCACCTTCTTGAAGGTGCGTCAAACGAGGTAGATCAGAAACTCTTGCTTATTGGCGTCGGCGGAGGTACTCTTCGCCGTAGTAGTGCCATTGTTCCATGGTCCATCCCGGGGGTAACCCCTCAGGAGGTAAAGGAGGTACCATCGGAGGAGGAGGTGGAATCTGGTCAGGAGGAGAGGACGGTTCCGGATAGGAGGTTGGCCCTTCGTCGGCAATCGAGGTGTAGTCGATTGCTGCATTGGACTCAAAGCGTTGGCGCCGTAGAGTAATGGCCAAGGCCAGAACCAGAGCTGCCGATAGTAGAATTCCAATCACCAGAAGCCCTGTAGAAATCCACTTGCCGGGATCTGAAGACGGATTAGAATCCTGATCCTCTTCAGGGAGAGTTTCTACCTCTGAAGGTTCGGTGGCGAATATCTTTAGTTGAATCTCTGTCAATCTATCGAATCCGTCTTGATCTTCGGCTGAAACCGACAGTGTGACATAGTCGCCAATTCCCAGACCGTTGCCACTAGATGGATTGACAATGAATGGACCTAAGTTGTGAGAAACACCGGAAGAGTGACAGATTCCAGTGATTGAGTTACAAACGGACCAAATCACTCTGATATCGTTCAACTCTAGTGGGCCGACGTTCTCGACCACGACAGTAGGATTAGTACCGTATTCAGTGGTGTCAAAAGAGGCCACTAGGTCATCATCCCAAAGAAGTGGTAGATTGTCAATCACTGTAACTGTGATTGCGTAAGCATTCGTAGCGCCATGGCGATCCTCAAGCATTATTGTGACGGTTTCAGTTCCTGCCTCTGACCATTCCATGGTCAGTATCCCAGTAATTTGGTTCAGTTGAGCGGCGCCCGGGACAAATGTGCTCACTGAGGGCCAGATTTCTTCATCGGGGTCATCTATGTCGGTCATCCTATCCGACAGCTCAAGTGTGATTCTCTCCCCCATTTCGACTGAGAACTCATCGATTCCGTTCATATCCAAACGGGGCGCATCATTGACATTCAAGACATGGAAGACAATGGTGGTATCAGATGTCTTGGAGCCGTCGCTAGCTCTGACGCTCAACTCGACCATTCCGGTCGAGTCATCGTCAAGTGAGTTCACAGATAGTGAATGTCCGGAAATACTTGCTTCCACCAGAGATTCATCAGAAATCGAAATCAGTTCGAGAGTAAGGCCGGATGATGGAATCGGGTTGCCGCTATCATCGGTATCAGAAAGGAAACTCGTCAGGCTGATGCTGGCAGAACCTCCCTCATTGAAAGACTGAGATGGAATTGGCGCCCACCTAGGGGCTCCGTTCTCAATCACGTTGAACATCATCATTCCTGAATTGGTATCGTCGCCATCGTCAATTGTGATGAAAATACCTTGAGGTATTGGATTGCCCTCACTGTCTCTTACAACCTCGTCAAAGTTCACTACGAGTTCTAGAGTAGAAGAGTCCCATTCTATGAACTCAGGAGAATTGCTATCAATGGTTAGCATAGATAGTGGAGTCTCGGCGTCGTGAATTCGATTAATCAATGAGACTCTCTCTTCGGTCTCGACCTTGACAGTAGGCATGCCAGCATACTGAGAATAGTCACCGTTGAGTACTACTGGTAGTCCATTCCGTAGGATGAAAGCTTCCTCGGATAGTAGCCAATCTCCCTGTTGCCCTCCTGAATCAGTCCATCTGATTCTGAGATCGTATGCTCCAACATCTGCGTTCAGAGGTGCATCGATTGTATGCAAATAGCGGGCATTGCCGCCACTACCTACTAGGTCCGAGGAGATAATCCAAGCATCATCCCAGAAGTCAGTTCCGGACAGTGCGTAATGCATGGTCGGAGTCATTGTCGTCATATCATCGACCAAGTCATTTGACAGGGCACTGCTCTCAAACTGTATTGTATCTCCCCTATCTATCGAAACCGAGGCTACTGCAGTTGGCTGGTTAGCCACTGGGGCCATATCATGCAGGGCATTGATGTCTGCATAGTTGTTGGATGCAACTCGATCTCCTGAGAGGCCCGAGAGTCTAGCTCTGAAGGTCGTCGTACCTGATGCATAGGTGTCTATGTGAGATGTGTCGAACTGGATTGTGAGGGACTGCGTTGAGCCTGGTTGAATCGATTGGTGTATCGAAGATCCTCCGATGTAATTCTCATCCAATCCGACCAACTCATAGATTGATATCTCGCCGCCATCACTGTATGAGTCTACTCCGTTGTTCGTCACTTCCACCGTGATGTCCAAAAGGTCACCCGGCACGAATCCAAGAGCACCATTCTGATTGTCGGCGGAGATATCGGAGATTCCGATATCAATCAGAGGTAGCATATCTAGGTCGGTTGCAGTTAGTACATTGTTGTAGGATGAGTGTGGGCCATCCATCAGGGCGACGACGGGCCAGAAATTCTCGAACTGAGTGTAACCACCTGCAGCTCTGACTGTGCTAAGAGGTACTGTCCAACTGGTCTCGACTGGAGTGTTTGGAGTCAAAGAAAGTTGCTCGAAACCATCTCCGTTGCCGTTTAGAAGCCAGTCTCTGAAATTGTGATGTGGCCTAACTCCGTTATCATATGCATCTCCTCCGACCTTCTCCGTAACTGCTGCGTAAAGGTAAGCAATCACTGATGAAGAAGATCCTAGGTATGTCGATTCCACGGTCACAGTAACTTGGTTGGTGGCGCTATCCAATGCTACAGAGAGATCTAGGGAGTAATCAGCGACATCGGAACTCATGCATCCTCCTGCAGTGTAATCGGCATCGTAGTAGTTGGTGCCTCCTGCTCCGACCTTGTAACAAGTACCGGATTGCATGTCTGCAAACGAGAAGGTAGGATATCCTCCCGATGAAGACATCACATGGCCTCTGCGATTAATGGAATCGGAGGGCCATCCGCCTGAGGATGACTCAAAGATAGAAACGAATGTGAAGTCCTCGGAATTAGATGTCTTCAGGTTATCCAATGAAGGTGATGCACTATTCATACATGGGCCACACCAGTGAGCTCCGACGTATTCACCAAAAACAGGGTGACCAGGGCTGGTCGCATAGAGGGGCATCTCTCTATGCTCTAACTCTTCTCTATCTGGCCTTGAATCGTCGATTGCTAGGAATGCGGAGAAGGATATCATTACTACCAAAGTTGCCAGAGTCGTTGAACGAAGCAAATCGGAGAATCTACCGTAATCCATCAGTTAGCCCCTAAGCGGAGGCTGTATAACGGTGTTGGGTTAATGATTGGACAATATGCGGCTCTTTAGAGAGCCGAAGGTATTGATTACCACCGATTCGAGCAAGAGGCATGGAGGACGAGGCTGAAGCAGAATGGGTAGCACTACGAGAGGACGATGGTAGGGCCTATCTGCTCCGCCGAGCGCCCGGCGAGGTCAAGGTGAAGGGATTGGGTAGATTTGATGCTGAGCAATTGCTTAGCGGCTACAGTTTCGGAGACAGGATTACAGTCGGGCATAAGTCCCTGACAGTAGTCGATCCTGCACTTCCCGAAGCACGAAGGAACATGGCTCGAAGGGCTCAGGTGATTGGTGCCAAGGACGCTGGTTTCCTCATCTCTTGGATGGGGATTGGTGTCGGTTCAAGAGTCCTCGAAGGAGGGCACGGTTCCGCTGGTCTGGCGATGCATCTAGCCAATGTTCTGGGCTCATCTGGAACTCTGATTTCTGTCGAGACCAGACCCGAGCACGCAGAGGTTGGCAGAGCTAACATGGAACGTCTGGCCGAAGTCATCCCCGAGTTCCCTAACTGGCACTTGGTTGATGGAGACCTAATCGAAGTTGGCAACGCCGTTCGTGAAATCTGCGGCTCCCTAGATGCTGCAGTCATCGATGTAGCAGAGCCGTGGCGTATTTTGGCTGCAATAGAGCCGTTGCTAAGGGCAGGAGGAAGAGTCGCTTGCTACTGCCCTACTACTATCCAATTGGAGAAATCTTGGGAGTCTGCACAGAAGCAGGGATTGGTAGTCGAATGGGCCGGGGAGATGATTGAGCGTAAGTGGGTCAAAGCTAGCAAGGGCGGAGTCAGGCCAGGTAACCAGCCCATGGGTCACACAGCATTCCTACTTATTGCGGCAAAAATCGCTCCTCATGAGGAAGAGTAGGTGGAATTTCTGAGCTTAATTGATGACTTCAAAAGAAGAATCAATGATGTGGGTTGGACCTTTAGAGTAATAATCAACGAATTTCTAAAATTCAACATCGTTGGAACTTTCAATTTCTTCTTTGCTTTGGCCCTCTATGAAGTCCTGTATTGGGTTGATCTTTGGCCTGCGCACACAGCAGTAGCTGCTTGGGCGGTCTCAACGGCCATAGGAAATGTTGAAGCCCACTTTATGCATTACAAATTCACTTTCGAATCTACATTTTCTTACTTCAGAAGTCTGAATCGGGCCTTTTGGACATATACCGGCCAACTAGTGGTCACAACATCATCCCATTACCTGATGGTCGAAGTTCTTCTCG
>CAYYAH010000021.1:0-16003 GCA_964470075.1 uncultured Candidatus Poseidoniales archaeon | reverse complement strand
GACTAAGCAGAAGGCAGCCCGACTAGTTGTCGATTTGGCTTCCACAGCAGGTGCTACTGAGTTTATCGAAGTCGAGAATGCCCATGTCTCAGGAGTGAGTGTAATTACAGGTGGGCACGGGCTCAGTCGCTTCTTGGCAGATTTGTCAGGTGATCCCGATGGAAAGGTTGCCATTACAACCACTCTGAATTCGGCTGGATGTGACCATCAGAAGATGGATGAGATGGGCATTGATTACCCTGACTTCCTCGAACAGCAGTTCGAGATAGTGCATGCATACTCCGAGCTGGGAATAGAAGCAATTCTCTCATGCACGCCTTACGATAGGGGCATTGAGGATGATGAGGGAATTGGTTCTTGGGCCGAGTCCAACGCAGTCTGTTTCTCCAACTCCTACACGTCTCTAATCACCAACAGGGAGTCCGGTTTATCCGCATTAGCAACAGCTCTAACTGGATGGGCCCCGAAATGGGGACTGCATCTCGCTGAAAACAGAGTCCCGAACATCCTTGTGAATGTCGAGTGCGCTATGTCTGACCCAACTGACTGGAGTATCCTAGGAGACTGGATAGGCAAGCAGATTAGGCCGGAATGGAATCTACCATGGGGTCCAATGCCGCGAATCACCGGACTCCCTGATTGGGCCAGTTTCGAGATGCGCAAGGCACTCACCGCTGCAGCAGCCAACTACGGTTCCCCCATGCTGTGGGCCGACGGACACACTGCTGAAGCCCCCGACGTCGATGAGTTTCAAGGAGAACTGACATTCACTGAGGCCAATCTGGCCGAGCGCTATCGTGAACTGGCTCCAAGTGGACAAGTCGACTTGGTCGTTATCGGATGTCCACAGGCAAGCGTCGGAGAGGCGCGAACAGTCGCCGCTTCCGCTAGAGCTAGGATGGAGCTAGGCGAATTCATCCCTGACCAGAGGCTCTGGGTATTCATGAGCGCCCACAATCACGACCTGATTTCTGTTGACGGCACGCTAGATGTCCTGGAGGAGGCCGGTGCATTGGTCCTACGCGACACCTGCCCAGAAGTTACCCCCTACAACCGCGCTCGCTACAACCACCTCCTGACTAATTCTCTGAAGGCCGAGCACTACCTAACAAGTGGACTCAACAGGATGCCGACAAGCGTGGCTAGCATCCAGGATTGCGTCGCCCACGCCTTTGACCCGACTTTAGCAGAGGGCGAGCGCCCGGAACTGCACAAGGCTGGAGCAAAGTCGATCCCAACATCGAAGAAGCACATGCAAGGAGAGTTTGAGACAACTGGTTTAGGCATCCCAAGCCAGTCGGAATGGAGTGTTATCGGCAAGGCTATGGTGACCGATGTCCCAATCACGTACCTTGGGTACGTTAACCGCGATACAGGAGTCATCGAGGAACCAGGTCACCCGCTAGACGGAGAGTCGATTGGCGATACAGTTCTGATCTATCCGAAGGGTTCGGGCTCAACAGTCGCCCCATTCGTGCTGATGGGTTTGCTGTATACCGGAATGGGGCCCAAGGCGATAGTCAACCGTGACGTGTGCCCTTTGACACTCCCTGCAGCTTCTCTTCTGGGTGTGCCATATGCCCACGGCTTCGGTGATGACCCGACCATGGAAGTCAACTCAGGCGACGAGGTAGAGATTAGTCTCGTAGACGGAGTCACTACTCTCAGGGTCCTCAACCGTGCATGACAGCATTGATGACTCCGACTCTTCGCAGTCCATACATGCCTGCGCGAGCAGACCCCGAGCCCTGCCGCGAACAGGATCTTGGACTGTTCGAGGTAGTTGTCAGAGATGGAGCTGCCAGAATTGGACGACTCCACACTCTGCACGGCTCCATACAGACCCCAGTTCTGCTGCCGGTGATAAATCCGAATCTGAGGACGATAGAGCCTAGGGAGATGTGGGAAAGGTACGGTGTGGATGCTCTGATTACGAATTCATACGTCATTTGGAAGCATGACGATTTGAAGGACAAGGCCCTCACTGATGGAATCCACTCTCTGCTTGACTATCCTGGAGTGGTGATGACCGATTCAGGTACATTCCAATCGTACGTCTACGGTGATGTCGAGGTGGGAGTCAGTGAGATAGTCGATTTCCAAAGAGACATTGGCGTTGATATCGGAACCATGCTCGATGTATTCGGACGCCCGGATATGAGTCTCCCAGAGTTGGAGGAATGCGTTCGCGAGACTGCCAACAGAGCGCCTGAGTCTCTGCAAGCTGCCGGAGAGAATATGCTTCTCAATGGCCCGATTCAGGGAGGTACTCATCAAGATCTTAGGGCCGAGGCTGCTAGTCTGATGGGTTCGGTAGAAGGAGAGCACAGAGGATTTTGCGTACACCCTCTGGGCGGTATCGTTCCACTGATGGAGAAGCAGAGGTACAGGGAGTTGTTTGAGGCACTTATGGCTGCTAGATCAACGGCGCCTTCGGACAGGCCAATTCACATGTTTGGGTGCGGTCATCCTATGCTTTTTCCGATGGCGATAGCTCTTGGTGCCGACCTGTTTGATAGCGCGGCTTACGCACTCTTTGCCCGAGATGATCGACTACTATCTCCTGAGGGGACAATCAAACTCGAGGGACTAATCGAGTGGCCAGTATCTTCTGCAGCCCTGTTCGGCAGAACTCCTGAAGAAGTCAGAGCGATGGACAGGGATGAACGCTCAGTCCTGCTTGCACATCACAATCTCGAAGTCACGCAGACCGAACTCGCAAGATGTCGCGAGGCAGTTAGAGAAGGCAGAATATGGCAGTTGGCAGAAAGGCGAAGTCACGCCAATCCACAGTTGAGGGAGGCATTCCTTTGGGTCTTAGATCAATTGGAGGAGATTCCCGATGAACCATCCGGTGAGACAGCTTTGCAGATGCTTGCATCTACCAATCCAGTGCGGATGGGTAGAGAAGACCTCAGCGAGGACGTTGGCTCACGCCCGCACATTCTGCACCTACACGCGCTACTTTCGATGCGATGGAGAGTGCCCGGATCTTGGTGGGATGGAACTGGTGGCGATCCGGAACAAGTTGTTCTAATTGACTCCGCACCCCCTCCTTGGCGCACCACCGCTCTTGGTGCAGTAGTCCAAGCACTTCTTGAGAATCCGCGAAGTGTAGTGATGATCCCAACTCCACTTGGTCCAATTCCGTTCACTTTGGAAGATGTCTCTCCTTGGTGCCATCTAGAATGCTCGGACGAGACTTGGATGGAGCCCTATGAAGATGAGGAGATTTTGGAAGGGCTCGAAGAACTAGGATTGGACAACATACCTCTGGTCAGAGTGGAGCCCACCGAGATTCCTGAAAATGAGAAGTCTTCACATGTCAGAGATTGGTTAGACCGATGCTCAATTGTAGACAAGTTGTCAGTACTGTGCGCAGTACCACCTCTTGAGGCATGCAAACTGACAAGGGAAATGGAAGTACGTCGCTCCAATACTGACCGCATTGTCAACGTCTTCAACAACCAACAACACATGATTTCCCCTAGGTTGACTGACGGAGGTATCAGCCTCGCTCTAGGAGGGGCATCTAGGCTAAATTCAAATCCAAATCCCCCCACATTATTCGATGAACCTATTTCAGACCCTGTTAATGACCATCCGGGAGTTCCCCGAGTCAGACTTCTCGAGGATGCCATACCCTTTGTTGGAAGAGGGCGTAATGTGATGCATGGATACATCCTTGGAGCAGATCCTCATCTCATTCCAGGACAGCCCTGCCTAGTGGTCGATGATGAAGGATCTCTGGTCGCTCACGGTACAGCTGTCACAACACCGAGAGAGATGTCACAACTCTCGAAAGGAGTTGCAGTAAGGGTCCGCGAGGGCGCTCTAAGGGACGATTAACGAGGCACCCGACGGGGATTAATTCAAGTGACGAATCGCTGAGCGTAATTCGACTCCATAGGAGTCGAGGTGGACCATGGACCCTGCGAGCGGACCAGAACCAGTCATCACATCCCGCAATCTTCGCAAGATGTACGGGCCGCATTTGGCACTAGATGACATCAATCTCGATATCCTTCCAGGGGCTATCGGTATTCTAGGCCCGAACGGAGCCGGAAAATCGACTCTGTTCAAGTGCCTCTTAGGACTAATCACAACAACCTCAGGCCAAGGGACTGTACTGGGCTACGACATCAGAACCGAGGGTGAAAAAATCCGTTCCAGGATTGGATACATGCCCGAGTACGATGCACTAGATCCCGGACTATCGGCAGTCGACCAAGTAAGATATTCTGGTGAGTTGCTGGGGATGAATCCCGCCCATGCAACTAGAAGAGCACACGAGGTCCTGCATTACGTAGGGCTTAAGGATCAGAGATACAGAAAAATCGAGACCTATAGCACCGGAATGAAGCAGGCCGCCAAGTTGGCTTGTGCACTGGTTCATGACCCAGATGTCCTGATTTGCGATGAGCCGACCAACGGTCTCGATCAGACAGCTAGGGAGTTCATGCTTCAGACTCTCAAGAAGACTGTCATAGAGGGTAACAGGACAGTTCTGATGAGCAGCCACGTCATGGATGATGTCCAAGAGGTATGCGACAGAATCGTGATGATTCACCAGGGCAAGATTGTGGTACAGCGCAGAATTGACGAACTAGCAAATCAGGTTGAGAGAGAGATTGAGATCTCCGTCTGGGGTGGCGCCAGTTCGATGCAGTCGGAGCTCGAATCAAGAGGCTTAGTTGTGCGCCGCATGGGACGAGTTTTGAGGGTAATCAGAGTAGATGACTCAACTACAACAGAAATCATCAATGCAGCCGCTACTGCTGGAGTTCAAGTTCGTCAGATGCAGGAGTACGATCCCGATTTGGAAGACATATTCCTACTCATTATGGATAAACTCGGAGCGGAGGTCAAAGGGACCTCCGATTTGATGACCCAAGCTCATACAGGAGGTGACGACTCTGACTGAAGACGACCTAGATTTTGAGGGCACTAAGACTCGAATGGAGGTTGCCTATGGGGCCGGAGATGGTGATGAAGATGCCAAGGCAATAGTGGCCAAGTCAGAAGCCCATATCGGAACACTGTTTGAGCAGACTTATCGTCCATGGGACGGCGACCTTGGCCCTAGATGGGTTCGTAACTACGCGATTTTCAGGCACCACGTATATGGTCTGTTCAGAGGCACTGGTCACAGGCATTATCATCCGATGGTCAAACTTGCTATATTCGTCATTCTGCTGTATTCACTTCTCCCGGTTCTAATGCTATTCCTCGCTTCGCTGTCTAGTGACAGTTTCATGACTGACTTCTTCTCTAGGATGTGGGGGATCAATCGCTACAATCTCTGGGGGCAGGTTCTAGGTTACTTCCCTCGGAACCTATGTTGTTGGCCTATGTTGACCGCTCTAGTGGTCGGAGGGATGATTTCTGACGATAGGAAGTTCGGGACCAGTGCCATATACTTCTCGAGACCCATTACTAGAACCGACTATACTCTGATGAAATACATCAGCGTAGCAGTTGTACTTGGCTTTGTCATAGTCCTCTCCTACTTCATCTACTATACCTCTGCCATTGTCTTCAACGGTGAAGGATGGGCATATCTTGTAGATACTCTACCTATGTTCCTCGGAGGTCTAATTGCAGGAATTCTGGTTGTAATCACCTACACCTCTATCGGTTTGGCTCTATCCAGTATCAGCCAGAGCAGATTCTTTGCAGCCATCGCCTTCCTCGGCGTCATCTATGGCACCAAATTGTTAGCATTGCTGATTGACTCTCAGTTTGAAACATCGATACTGTATGTCCTCAGCCCCTACGACTCGCTCGCTCACATAGGCCAATGGCTACTCGGGATTGAACCCAATTATGACCACCCAATCGCCTTCTCCATAGTCTCAATGCTGCTTTACAATGCAGCATCGGTAGCACTCCTAACTTTCCGAGTTAGCTCTTTGGAGGTGACTAGGGAATGAGTCAGAAGACACCGGCCGTGGTGGTCGACAAGGTCTCAAAGTGGTACGACCAAGTCATAGGAATCAACGACGTCTCTCTAGCAATAGATGGAGGGGTGACTGGAGTCCTAGGGCCCAATGGGGCCGGCAAATCGACCTTGTTCAAGCTCCTGATGGGTAGACTAAAACCGAGTCAAGGCAGTGTCAGACTGTTCGGAGAGGATCCTTGGGTCAATCCCTCTCCGTACCGAAGAATTGGCTACGTCAGTGAATCCGAGAGGATGTATGATTGGATGACTGCTCTCGACTTCGTATCCACTCTCGCCCGTCTGCACGGAATGACTCGTGATGAGGCGACAGACAGGGCTGAGCACGTCCTTGACTTCGTCGGACTCTCAGATGTCCAGAACAAGGAGATAGGAAAATATAGCAAGGGAATGAGGCAACGAGTCAAGATTGCTCACGCCCTTGTTCACGATCCAGATCTGATCATATTAGACGAACCTCTTCACGGCTGTGATCCAATTGCACGAACCAGCATCATGAGCGTTATCAGAGAACTCGGCTCTCAGGGCAAGACGGTATTGGTTTCAAGCCATATACTCGAAGAGATTGAGAGAATCACCGAGCAGATAATCATCCTGAACGAAGGCAGACTACTCGCTCTAGGGAACTTGCATGCAATCAGAGGGCTACTCGACAAGCATCCTCATCGTATCTTGTTGACGTGCGAAAACCCACGAGAACTCGCCCGCAAATTCATCGCCGAGAAACCAGTATACGGGGTCCGTTTCCCTAACGACGGACAGCTGGAGATTCAGACCAATGACCTGTCAGAAGCTCACGCCATTCTCCCTCGAGTAATCTCCGAATCTGGAGTGCCCGTAGAGGCCATCGATAATCCGGATGATAATCTAGAGGCGTTGCTTGGATATCTGATTGGAGGGACCTAGCATGGATGAGAAGGGCAAATCATTAGCCGAATCGGTATGGACTAGGATGGATCGTAAAGCGGGAGCCATCACTGAACTGACTATCAGGCAATTGAGGCACCGTGTCTCAACTTGGGTTGTTCTATCAGTAGGTGCTCTAGTGATGGCACTACTGTTAGCATTCTACATCGACGGCATCAGGGATGAATTCGACCCTATAGACAACGACCATGACTCGGAAGATTGGGACGATGATGGGTATTCTAGGGGGCAAGAGGAAAAATATGGGACCAATGATTGGAATGGGGATGAATTCCCCGGTTCAGGATACTATATTCGAACCGGCGAGATTGATTGGAATGACAATAATAGAATCCACTCAGGTAATCAGACATGGGACGGTACTGGATCCCTAGAAGCGGAGTGGATTGATGCCGAATACACAGGGAACAGATGGTCGGGTATCGTAGACTGGAACGATGTCAATGCTTGTCCACAAGGAGAAGCCACTGAAGACTGGTGGATTGATTGGGGCTCTGCATGTTTGTACGACGATGGTTCTTATTTCGTAAGTGGGATATTCAAGGCATCAGGAACGGTAAATGTCCCAGAGAATTACTACATGGAGTGGGGATACTATACTGAGCAGACCTACATCGAACCAGAGCCGGCTTCAATGTACATCGATGAAGACGACATACTTTGGGACGGCGAAGACGCCTCCGAATTATATGTTGCAAGCGATTGCAGAGTTGGCACATACGATGGCGAAACAGTGTATTTCTGCGATGGTTCCGAGGTCGATGATGACGGCGACTGCTTGATTGACCCTAACGACGATAATAACAATGGAATTCCATGCGATGTTATCTGGGTTCTTGATTCCGACAAGGACGAGCTCGTAGATATTTGGGCCGATGACAATGTAAACGAAGATCCAGCTGAGAGCGAGTTCGAGGGCGAGATGATTCACAGGACATTCATCATTGGAACAGGAAAGATGGCCTTCGTGATGATGCTTGGAATTTTCATCCCTCTCTTCCTCGCATTGGGCCTCATCAGGGATGAGACCGAGAACGGAACTCTGCATTATCTTCTTTCTAAGCCAATACACAGGGCCGAGTTCATTCTCTACCGACTACTTGGCTACCTCTTACTAACCGGTACCTACATTCTGGTACTCGTGCTAATTATGGCATTCGTTACTTCCCTAATTGCACCAGGAGAGGGCATAGTCAGATTATCCGACTATCCAGTTTGGCTAGGTGTCGGTTTAGCCACCATCCTAGTATTGGCTGCATATGGGGCTCTGTACAATACTATTGGACTCATAGCTCCCAAGTACGGCGTATACTTCTGTATTATTCTTGGAATATGGGAATTCATCATGGGACTATTCACAATGACTCTGCCATCAGCGACAGTGCCGATGCTTTCAGTTTCTCATTGGGCCTTGCAACTGATTGATGCTGTAGTCCTGATAGCTTGGCCGGACACCTTGCAATACACTCAGATTTCCGAAGCCTTCGGTCTTGATTCAGGACTGCCGTTCTTTTGGCAACCTCCAGTACACACCCTGGGAACCCAAAACCCGGTCGTAGCATTGCTAGTCAGTTGCACTGTTCTCACCATGATCTCCATGCTGATGATTGCCATAGGCCAATCCAGCTTCAAGAACCGCGAAATTATGTGAGGCACCTATATGGAGAAGATGGAAAAGTTCGTCGGAGACTTGTCTCTCCTGTGGAGGCTCGATGTGATGCCTCCAATTCCAAGATTGTCTTGGTGGTGGTACTGGGTCATAATGTTCGTACCAGACCCGGACAATCCAAAACGCTCACGTCAACTGATGATTCTGTGGTCCACCAAGGAGACTCCAGCAATCAGGGTCAATGGACATTGGTGGAAGCCTGGCTCTAGGATGTCAATTGATGAGGACGGAGGGCATGTCATTCCTGGAATGGTTTGTGCCTGGTGGTATGATGGCAAGCAGATGTTCGAGCCTTTGGTAATCAGAGAATGCAGGATGGCCCTAGTTAACGACAAACACCCTCTCTGGCCAGCCGACGGTTCTGGCGAGGGCACGGGTGCTATAGTGCCGATTCTAGACGAGGACTTCTCTTTGGGTATGAGGCCTGGAAACAAGGGATTCTGGCTCTGCTTGACCAGTGATGAGAAGGCTCGTTCGGAGGGCGCACCCACTACATTCGAGGCAGAAATGACTCCTTGGTGGGGTCCGCCAAGTACTCTGACTTACCGGAATAATGTGTACGGATTTGACATGGGTTACGACATCTTGAGACTACAGGGTACCAAACTCAATCTGAAGATTGACGGAGAGGAATTCGAAGGCTCAGCATATTTCCAGAAGGTCTCAGTACAAGCCCCGTCCTTCCCCTGGTTCTGGGGCATGCTTCACTTCGATGACGGCTCATACATTGATTGGTTCAGACCGCACATCACACCTGGAATGACCTCTATGGATGACAAGCCATGGCGGCGCCGGGACTTCTTACGCACTCCAGCCATTGGCACTGGGATATTCCATGATGCCAGAAGAGATAGAACTGAGAATTTCAAACGCTGCGAAGTCGAAGTACTAGAGCCTGATGAAGAAGAGCCACTGCTGGACAATCATGGCAATCCTCTGCCTCATTTCAAAGTCAGAATATGGAATGGGCGAACTCAGATCTCTATTGTAGTAAGGGCTGTGAGTAGGGCACGTTGGACTTTCGACCAGCCCACGCGTGCTGGAATGGTCAGTCACCTTACCTACAATGAATACCCTCTGGAGGTACTCAAGATAGCGATCCTAGATGAGCAGGGGCTGAGGACCGGAGAAGACTACGAGTGGATGGTCGGAAACGCCGAACATACTTGGGGCATTCTACATTAGCGTCGCCGCACCGTTCTTAACCACTGGCCCACCAAGTCGGAACCGAGGCGATGAGATGAGCGATGAAGACTTGATGACTAGGGCGGCACAGCATATTATGCAAGGCGATTTCATGGGGGCCATGGGCCTCTTTGAATCACACGTTGAGGTTAGCCCGGACGACCCAGCTGGCTATCACGGATGGGCCGAGTCGGCTTTGTTTGAAATCCAACAGAACGGTAATCTTGACGATAATGGAAACGACCGTATCAATGAGGGCCAAGTTGCCGCCTATTTCCGCAAGGCATCATCCATGGCTCCCGACAATGCTGAGTATCTTGCAGCGCATGCAAATGCCTTACTGGAGTTCGACCGCATTCCTATGGCGGTGCGAGAGTTTCAGAAGCTGCGCGATCTCGGTGCTTCAAATGACGAGGTTGACGTTTCTTTCCATCTGCATGAGGCCGCGCGCGTGCTTATCGATGCTGTCGACTTGAAGACTGGTTTTGACAGAAGCCACCCATTCGCAAGACAGTATATCCCAGTAGCCATTGAATTTGCTCTTCTGGGACTTGGCTTCCCCTCTGCAGAAGAGGCCACAGAGTACCTAGCAGAGGACTAGCGGAGGCAGTTGCTTGGACAGCGGCCGTGTGATGGTCGCCTTAGGCTATCACGGAGATTCCTTTCATGGGTCTCAGACTCAGCCCGGTATACGGACTGTAGAAGGCTCTCTAGTCAAGGCCCTAGATAGGCTCGGCTGGTGGTCGAAAAACTGTCTTGAGATGTCTAGTCGAACAGATGCAGGGGTAAGCGTGAGGATGAACCTAGCTAGGATCGATTTGCCAAGTGAGGTAGCAGGATCGATCCAGAGAACCAATCTACTGAGGGCTCTGAATGACAATTTACCAATAGGGATGATTGCTTGGGGCGCGGAGTCAATACCCAAGGATACGAGAATCAGACACTCAACCTCTCGTCACTATCTGTATCGCACCGAGGTATCTCATGATTGGCCCAGAGAAATAGATGAGGATACATTCGCCGAGGCATGTTCGACATTGCAAGGTCAGCATGACTTCACGAATATGTGTCGCCTCGATGAGGGGAAGAACCCAGTCCGAACTGTTGACGAATGTGTACCGTGGACGACTGATGAAGGCCGTATTATCGGTATATCAGTGAAGTCACGAGCCTTCCTTTGGAATCAGGTTCGTAGAATGGCCAGTGCAATCTCGGGTGTGGCTTCGGGAAGGAATAGCATCGAAGACATCGATGCGGCTCTTGAAAATCCAGATATCCCTGTCGATCTCGGGCGCTCTCCTTCTGAAGGCCTGATGCTTTGGTCAATTGAGAACCTCCACACTTCCAATCTAATGGCCCCCAATCTGCCTGAAACCAGTTGGTTCACTGCACCTCCGGAGGATGACAGACATCACACCAGATGGCTATCACTTGCGCGTCTGGAGATGTCGACACTGTTGGAGAGGGAGTGGATGAGATTACTCAGACAAGCCTAATGAAGACCTCATCGCCATCCTCGCAGGGCAACGCTTCACGCAGAAATGAAGATGATATCACTTCGGCTATCTCCGTGTGGCGGGTCAAGTCAGGAATCAGTATGGCGCATCTAATCCACTCATCACCGCCGCGACTTATCTCCGCTCGAAATGCAGTCGCCCCTCCGAATGATCTCCCAGAACGTTCGAAACCCTGCACTCTGAGCGCCTTCGCACGCTCGGCCTTCTCTCCTTCTTCTAGACCAGCCAGAGCTCTGAGACTCTTGTATTCTGCCAGATTGTCACCGAACAATTCGATGTTCAGAGTCCCAGGCCATGCACCTGTCCCTAGTATCGACTTGAACTGGTCTTGGTAGTGAGCCTGTGCCATGAATACATGAGCACGGCCGAGTCCACTCGATACCATTCCTGCTAGGTGCACGCCCCTCTCCTAGGGCGACCGCTCATAATGTTCCTGATACAAAATCAAAGAGAAAAGTGTTGGCCCTGCCAACTAACTCCCCAGCCCTTTCCGATTAACTCACTGTACTCGCTTCCCTGTTCGAGAAGTGGATTTGAGTGATTCAGGTGGATGAAGTAAATCTCAGGATCTCCTTCACCCCTCTCACCCAGTCTCATTAGACTCTCCGATACAGTAGGGTGTGGAATCTGACTCATGTCTCTCTCGAAAAGCTCACCTGAGTTCCAGAAAGAACCATCAATCAGAGCAATATCGACCTTTAGAGAGTAGAACCAATCACGAATTGTCGCAGCATCATGCTCGGCTAGCGTAGCATCCCACTTGTCATGATCTGGTAGGAAAAGGACGGATTTGTCAGGGCCCCTGACCAAGATGGCATGAGTATCTGCGAACTCATCGCGATGAGGGATCGGGACGAAAAGCAATTCGAAACCGCAACCTTCGGATGGCTCGAACCCTTGCATCGGGGCAACTTCCGACGCATCGAAAGGGCCCATCATCTCCCGCTTTTCCATCTCGGCGATGACTGAACTGCTAGCAAACAAAGACAACTCACTTACTCCCATGACTTCCTTTCCAAACTGCCCGAGCCCATCTACATGTCCAATATGCACATGAGTCAGACTCACACTATCCGGTTTGACAACCCCATCTCTATCCAAGGACTTGGCCCACAACCTCATCTGATCTGGCAACGCCCTGCTGGCCTCAATCAAGTGCATGCTGCCATCAGAGCCCAACACACCGCACGCGACGGGATGTCTTCGTAGCAACGGGTCATGGTGTGCGTCCATGCAATGTGAGCACTCACAGCCTGCATGCGGGACACCTCCGTCCTGAGCTATTCCCAGCACTGTGAGAGTGACGGCCATGCTGCTCGGTGGAGGTCATAGTGGATGAAGCACACGCAACATGGGAGCATAGATCTCCGATGGAGCAATGAACCTGAACTTACTCTGCGTAGTATGGCAGCCGACCTATCGTGGATGCGCGAGCGTTATGAGGAGTTACGCTCACAAGGTCTCGACTGGGATCCTCCTGCCTTGCAGTCGGCAAGCGAACCACGATGTATCGTAGACGGCCAAGAGATGATCATGCTCTCTGCCAACAATTACCTCAATCTGGCAACCCATCCCAAAGTCGTCGAAGCAGCGATTGAAGCCACCCGCAAGTACGGTGCCGGCTCAGGGTCTGTCAGAGCGATTGCTGGCACCTTGGACCTACATCTCGAGGCCGAGCGCCTCTGCGCCCAGTTCAAGGAAGTCGAGGCCGCGCTAATCTACTCGGCTGGTTATACAGCCAATGTCGGCCTCATCCCCACGCTTGTGCGTGGCCCCGAGGATGTAATTATCTCCGATGAGCTGAATCACGGCTCCATAATCGACGGAGTCAGACTGACTAAGGCATCTAGGGCAGTCTACCAGCATAACGATATGAATGCTCTAGAAAGCACACTCAGGCAACACAAGGATAGCGAGAGAAAACTCATCATCACCGACGGGGTTTTCAGTATGGATGGCGATATCGCACCTCTCGACCAAATTACTGAACTCGCCGAAGAACACGATGCTATGGTTTTCGTCGATGACTGCCACGGCGAAGGAGTTCTGGGAGGTGGCCGCGGAATAGTTGCTCACTTTGGCTTACAGGGAAGAGTGACCTTCGAGATCGGCTCTTATTCCAAGGCACTGGGAGTTCAGGGAGGCATTGTGGCTGGCTCTGAAGACGTTCGAAGACACGCGCTCAATCACAGTCGTTCGTGGCTGCTTTCCGGAAGTCAACCCCCTGGAGTCGCAGCTGCTCAGAAGGCCGCAGTAGAGGTTCTGATGACGGAACCCCAGCACGTGAGACGGCTATGGGAGAATACTGACTACTTCCGCAGTGAACTCGAATCTCTCGGCTTTGACACCGGAGTGAGTGAGACGCCAATCATTCCTGTAATGTGCGGAGAGAGCTCACTAGCCCAAGACCTTTCATCCGCCCTCAGAGAACAGGGCGTGATGGCTGGCGCAATCGTATTCCCGATGGTAGCACGCGACAAGGCGAGAGTGAGGACCCAGATGTCTGCTGGCTTGTCTCGAGATGATATCGATGATGTACTCGTTAAGTTCGACTCATGCGGCCGGAAATTAGGATTGATTTGAGTGACAGAAATGCATCAAGAGCGACGTGAGAAACTACTAGTATTCTGGCTACTTTCTTCGGCCTTTGGAATAATGTTCGCAGTCCTATCTTGGGCCCAGGAGGCAGGCCTACTTCCTCCTGCGGACGAATTTGGTGCATGGAAGGGAGTTTTGGCAGTAGCAACAGGACTGGTTATGTATTGGTTAGTGGCTAAGGATATCCCAGGAGGTCCAGGAGATGTCTGAGCTAGGATCCTGGCCGATAAAGTGTGAGATTCCAGTACAATGGGGCGATTTAGACGCTTTGAATCATGTCAACCACACTAGGTTCCTCACGTGGATGGAGACCGCTCGCATGCACTACTTCATAGCCTGTGGATTCAACGATTTGCATAAATCCGAAGGAATTGGACCCATTCTTGCTGGCCTACAGGCAGATTACCTTGCACCTGTAGGATTCCCAGATACGGTAACCGTTCACACAACAGTAACCCGCATAGGAAATTCATCCTTCGAGATGGGTTATCGAATTATGAGCGAGGCCAAGGGTGGAGAATTGGTTGCTACTGGAACCGTTTCTGGCGTAGTTTTCGATTACGGAGCAGGAAAGAGTACAGCAATGCCCGACTCGCTAAGGCAGAAGATCTACGAAATCGAAGCATCAGTCTGACTGACTCTCATCGACCACTTCTTCCAACTCATCGTCTTCCGAAGCTACGACTTCTTCAGATTCATTAGTGTCAATCGTCCTAATCATTCCATCGAATGGCTGTAGGCCGCGATCCAACCTATCTATGATCCTCCATCTTGGAGCATAGGAGAGGTGTATGTACAGTGGGCCAGGCAAAATGAAGCACACCCAACCTGCGAACGTAGCATAATCTGGAATTTCATTTATCATCGATACTGATATGATTGCCAGACCGATAAACGGGAAAGGGAATAGGAACCTTCTACGATTCTCTAGTCTGATCGGCGGGCGCTTGGAAATTGATGCAATAATCGATGATGAGCCACCCAAAAAGGAGCTAAGTGTGATTAGCATCAGAGTCTGAATGCCCCAATCTCTGAGTGAATCCATTATCGCAATGTCGTCAACATTACCGAAATATGCGTATGGCAGCAATAGAGTCAGACCCACTAGGAAGCCGTAGAAGGAGCCGATGAAAACTGGGTGTGAGACATAGAGCGGATAGCGTAGAAACAGCTGGCTAAGACTCCCGCCCTCCAGCATGTGGCGGTGCTCCGAGTCCAACTCGTCCAACCTATCTCGCCAATCGGTCACGAGTACTACAGCAAACCCTCCTGTTTTCACCATTCCGGGAGGAATTGAGACTAATTTTCAACAATCATTCTCAGTTAACTGTCTCAGAAATCATGATTCTACTGTCCGAAGAGTTATCATTGACCACTGTCTAGGTCTAATGCTGGGCGATAACATGGGTGACGATGACGCACTATTCACCATATCTGAGGGCCATCTGGACACCGGTCTCCGTGGGATACCTGTGGGCACGTGCCGAACCTCATTCGTCGACCCCATCGAGGGAGTCCACTACGTGGGCTATCCCGTAGGCGACCTCGCCAATTTGGAAGAGGAAGATGTCATCTACCTCCTCATGAACAAGAGGCTGCCTACGGAAGAGGAATCGGAGGCATTTCGAGCGGAACTTGCCCGCCGTGCAGAGGAGATGCCGACCGGAGCACTCAGGGTGCTTGAGTCTTTAACTCCGGGAAGCGGTCACCCGATGGACTGGTTAGCAATCGGCATTATGGCCCTCGGAGCAGCCGACTCTTCAGGAGATGCTAGGTCAGATTCGATGAATCTGATTGCTCGCATGCCGGAATTGATGGCTAGGTTGTTCCTGCTCAGAGGCGGAAAGCCTGAGGGCCTCAGACCACGCAAGCCCGAGCTGGGCTTAGTAGAGAACTTCGTCCACATGCTTGGCGTCGAGGGCGAGGAAGCAGAAAGGATGGAACGTGTCCTGAGATTCTTCTTCATCCTTCACATGGATCACGGCGGTGGCAATCTCTCGACATTTTCAGGCAAGGCAGTCGCCTCTGGCCGCGCCTCAATTTATGCTTCGATTGCAAGCGCGATGAATGCATTGTCGGGCCCTCTACACGGTAGAGCCAACCAAGCCTGCCTAGAGTTCGTCCAGCGTATCGGTACTTCAGATCCAG
>CAYYAH010000020.1:0-16142 GCA_964470075.1 uncultured Candidatus Poseidoniales archaeon | reverse complement strand
AGAAGGGAAGCATCACGCAGTTCCCGATTCTGACCATGCCTGGAGACGATATCACGCACCCAATTCCGGATCTTTCTGGATACATTACTGAGGGACAAATCGTGATTTCGAGAGAGTTGCACCAGAAGGGAATCTATCCTCCGATCAACGTTCTTCCATCTCTGTCGAGACTGATGAACGCTGGAATCGGCGAGGGCAAGACTCGTGAGGATCACAAGTCAGTTTCCGACCAACTCTATGCCGCATATGCAGGAGGTAGAGAATTGAGGGGATTGGTAGCGATTGTCGGCGAGGATGCGTTAAACGAGCGTGACCTGCAGTTGCTGAAGTTCGCTGACGTCTTCGAGGACCAGTTCCTGAGGCAGAGCCGTGATGAGGACCGATCCATTGACGAGGGCACCCTCGACCTAGCTTGGAACTTGTTAACCAACATCGACACCAAGTATCTAGTCAGACTAGATCAGAAGTGGATCGACAAGTACCATCCAACTGAGAAGAAGTCGTGAACAAGTCACAGGATTAGTAGGAGATAGAATATGGCTCTCGATGTCAAGCCCACCAGATCTGAACTGATCAACCTGAAGCGGCGCATCAAGCAGACCCAGAATGGTTACAATCTACTCAAGATGAAGCGTGACGGTCTGTTCCATGAGTTCAGGACTCTACTCTCTGAGATGATCGAGGCAAGAGAGGGCCTTGTCGGAACCTACCGTGAGGCAGTCCAGTCAATCAGCCTCGCTAGCGCAATTGAAGGAGGCCTTGCTGTCAAGAGCGCCGCCATCGCAATCTCGAGACATCCTGAGGTCACCGTCAGTCGACGCAACATCATGGGCGTGGTGGTGCCGAATGTGGAAGGCACTAACCTGACCACAAGCATTGATGATCGCGGTACAGGGTTAATTGGAGGATCCGCATACATTGACGAGGCATCCGATGCTTACTCGGTTCTTATTGAGAAGATTGTCAAGGCAGCCGAGATGGAAGGTACCCTCAAGCGACTACTTGTTGAAATCGAGGCTACTAAGCGAAGAGTCAATGCATTGGAGTACGTTGTAATTCCTCAGATGGAAGAGGCTCGCAACTTCATCCAACTAAGGCTTGAAGAGATGGAGCGAGAGGAAACATTCCGTCTGAAACGCTTCAAGAATAAGTGATTCGGCGAACTACGTTCGCCGTGCGCACGTGCGAGGGGTCAAATCAGACCTACCCCGGCCATGTACCAAGGTGCTACCATGCCGGAGACAACAACTCATCTCCTTGACACCGAGACTTGGGGTGACAGAGAACTTCTCGAAGTCATCTGCAGCAGATACTTCCTGCTCGGTGGGCAAGGAGTCTCAGAGCTATCTTGGGAGGTCAATGGGAGGGATGGACAAGATCCTAGTGAGTGTCTAGTTTCACTAAACCGCCACCTCAAGTCGTTGAGTTTGATTGCAGTCTTGGATGAGGGAGATCCACCAATTATGTCCGTCGGCTCTATCCCCTCGCAACCTGTTGTGATGCCTTCTTGGCAGCAGTCATTGGTCTGGCTATTGGCGGCATCGTTTACGACTCTGTCTGGCTCACTCTGGATTTCCTCGATGGAAACCGGTCAACAGCCGTTTGATTATTCAATTCTAGAGACTGCAATTGTCTTCTTCACTCTCCCAGTGATGGGCTCAATTCTACTGGCAAGTTATGCTCGGATATTCGTGGCAAAGGCTTTCGAGGTAGAGAATTCACACCTTATCCCTCTTGCTTTCCCGGTTTTCTCTCCAGAGTGGCCGTTCAGCCTAGTCTCTGCTATTGGGCAAAATCGACCCGACCTGCACCCGATTCCTAATCGGAAAGCACTCGGGATGATTGAACTGGCAGCTCCAACAGTAATGTTTGTCTGTGGAACTGCGCTGACTGTAATCGGTCTTGGATTGACCTCAGTCCAGCCACCTACTTTCGAGTCATCACCGGTTTCAGTAGATCTGAACCTGATTTCGGAAGTACTTGCATCGATTATAGTTGAGCCACACACTATGCTCAGGCTGCAGTGGATACATCCAACCGGATTGGCCGGAATTGCACTTTCGATTGTAAGTTGGGCACTTCTTCTGCCGATCCCAGGATTCCCAGGAGACAGAATTCTGCACTCATTACTCGGGCCAGAGGATATGCAGGACGACAGAAACCAGACCTCGATTTTTATCTCGACACTAGGATTCGTATTGCTAATTTTCATCTCGACTGAGTACTGGCCATGGCTGCTGCTCGCAGCCATCGCCGGATGGCGCAGGTTCAGTCCAGAGCATATGCCAGAGCCATTCGTTGTAGACGAATATGCCAGTCTCGATGATATTCCTATGCGTCAGATTACTACCCTGACCATCGCAATCTTGCTGCTGGGTTATCCCGGCCTCGAGCCGAGCTCTCAGATAGATGACTGGAACGGCGGTCTTTCAACTGAGGAGTGGCCAATTTCGACAACTTTCGATGAGGATGTTGTGCAACTCGATTTACCTTTGGAGCCAGAGGGAATTATGCCAGTTTCTGGATGGCTGCAGATGAGAATCGAGGGTGCTACAAATTCTGGCTGGCAGATTAATTCGGAATGCCTAGATGAGCGTCGAGTCTGTAGGTTTGATGGCATTACTCAAGCATCACCTAGCAGTGTACAAATTGAGTTGTCGAGAAACTCTACCGAACCATCCAATCTTACTTTCAGACTGATAATACTAGTCGATGTAGATGGGTATGTTTCTGAACACTCAATTCTATTCAGAGCAGCTGATGCGACTTCTTCCGTCGATCCTTTGTGGATATTGGTTGAAGATACAACAACTCCCAGAATTTGTATCGAGCTGAGCGTCTCTGAGGGAGATTATGTTAATCTGAGCAACCAGAATCCGTTCTGGTCGTTTGAGAATGAGACCTCAATCGGAGAAGGTACTCACGATCTGTGCCTGAGAGGGCAAGTGGGTGCAATTCAGTCGCTTCGTGACCGTGACGATCAACATCTCGTAATCGGGCCTCCGATTACTCTGCACAGGGAGAATCAATCAGATGAAATTCTCCTAATGCCAATTGAGAATACTCTCCCGAAAATGCATGTATCGGAGGGCGAGTGGACAATTCCCAAGTGGTTTGGCCCAGATGGCGTAGATGGGGCTTCAGGACAAGGCTACACGATTGCCCGGGGTGAATCTGGGTCTGTTTTCTGCCCGTCTTCCGAGGCCATAGCAGAAGTCAATTCAAGCGAAAACTGGAGTCGAGATTTAGTTGATAGGTCCGCCATCTACATTTCACATGAAGGTTGGTCTTGGAACGGAACTCTCCGACTCTCAACAGGAGGATGGCTAGCAGTATGCAATGATACCACCATTCTGGCTGCCTATCAGCCAATCGAGGGGCTCGATGTATGGATTCACGACATGGAATTGCCATGGATTCCTTCCGAAATTCCTGAAGGAGAATTGAGATTCATTAACAGAGAGAACAGCACCTTCTCATTCTCAGTTGATTGGATTGGCGATGCTGTGACTTGGGATAATTGGGACATCTATGCGCCCGGAGATATTTTGCCACATTATTCATCGGCCGTATCAATCGTTGTTCAGGAAACACCTTCAGCAGTTTGGGCCGCTTGGTTCACCGTGGAGGGTGAACAGATTATACTGCACTTCTCTGCTCGCTCTACGGAGGCTAGCGAATGAGAATTGCAGTTCTAGGAGTCGGGTCAATCGGCGGAGTTCTGTTGGGTGCTCTATCAGATACGGACTGCGACCTAGTGGCCATTTCAAGGGGAGGATCAGCAGACAATCTATCCTCGATGGGACTGGTAATGTATTCTCCCGAAGGATCGATTGAGGCAATCCCTCCAGAAAGATTCACGACCTTCGATAGTGATTCAGGACCAGTTCCGGAAGATTTCTCCAACATCTGTGATGTAGCCTTAATCTGCGGTAAGGCCGACTCGACACCAGTACTCGCCCAAATCGCCGAGGAGATTCTGGCACAAGACGGGTTGGCAATCAGCCTACAGAATGGAATGGGTCACGCCCAGGCCCTTGCCCACCGCCTCGGTAGAGAAAGAACGCTAGGAGGGATAACCACTCACGGAGCATGGAGGGATGATACCGGGACGCATTGGGTGGGTCGAGGAAGCATTACCCTAGGCTCCCTCGATGACTCCGCACCATCTGCCAATGCTGAGCGATTGATTGAGATACTGAATCAAGCTGGATTGTCTCCCGAATGGTCGCACGATATCAACAGTTCAATCTGGACAAAGCTCCTAGTCAACGTAGCAATTAATCCAGTTTGCTCTATTGCAGGAGTTCGTAATGGTGCCCTGCTAGATGTACCCGAACTGTGGTCCCAAGCAATCTCAGCGATGTCCGAGGCCGCTGCAGTCGCAACAGCCAGTGGAGTAGACCTCTCTAAGATAGATCTGGAGGCCTTACTCAGAGAGGTCGCTGCAAACACAGCCAACAATAGATGCTCGATGTTGCAGGACATCATGGCAGGTAGGAAGACCGAGGTCAACCACTTATGCGGAGCCATTGTCGAGGCGGGAGAATCAGTTGGCGTACCTACTCCAAGGAATGAGATGCTCCACGCCCTGATATGCGGCATCGAAATCTCATCCGAATTCGACTAATCACGGCGATTTTTCACACCCTTCGTAATCGCTGTGCTGCGCCTATGGCAGCCTCAACATTCATAGGCGAACAGATTTGGAGGGGACGAATGTCGTCGGCGATAATTCGTACGGCGAAAGGGTGAGGGGATGCATCTTATACGAATGGAACTTGAGAACTTCAAGTCATTTGGGGGCGAGGTCACCATCCCTCTGGAAGAAGGCTTCACCGCGATTACCGGGCCCAATGGTTCAGGCAAGTCCAACACACTAGATGCCCTAGAATTCGTACTGGGCCCCAAATCAACCAAGTCACTTAGGGCATCAAATGTAACTCAATTGATTTTCAATGGCGGTGAGAGGGGAAGGCCTGCCAAGCACATGTCGGCCACCTTGGTGTTCAACAATGAACCCGATGAGTCAGGGAGAAGGAGATTGAGGATAGACTCCGATGAGGTCAGTTTCACCCGCACCGTCAAACTAGGCAGGAAGGGCGCACCGATCTCTGCTTTCAGAATAGGCGACAAACCATCCACAGCCACAGAGATGAGGAGAGTATTGGCGGAGGCCGGACTCAGGGCTGGAGGATACAACATTGTCAAGCAGGGAGATGTCACTAATCTAGCGACCATGACTGCCTACAACAGGAGAAAAATCATCGAAGATGTAGCAGGTGTCACCGCCTACGATGATGAGATTAGAAAGTCCAACACTCAGAGGAAGCACGTCGAGAACAGCATCGAGACTATCGGCATTCTCGAGGATGACCAGAAGAGTCGATTGAAGAGCCTATCAAAGGAACGTGAGCAGGCGCTCAAGTTCAAGCAGCTGCAGGATGATCTCGACTCTTCTAGAATCACTCTCCATCAATCCAGACATAGGAACAGGTCAGAAGATGTTGAGCTACTCAGCGAGGAGAGGACTCGCTACATGGGCGAGATTGATGAGATTGGTAGGCAGGCCACCAGCGGCAACAAGTCACTTCTCGAACTCGACGAAGAGATGGTCAGAGTCGAGTCAGAGATTAACGAAATCATGAGCGGCGACGCTAAGGAACTGCTCGATACCATCCGTCAGTACGAAATAGAGATGGAGACAGGTGGAGACAGAATTGCCGATCAAGAGGAAGCAATAGAAGTAGCCAACTCGGAAGCCGAAGAATTCGGCAAGGAACTTGAGAGAGCTCAGCAAGCTCAGTCAGAAGCAGAGTCGTCGCTTGAGGCCGCTCAGCAGAAGCTCATAGATTCTGAAACCGCTATCGAAGAGGCATCAACTGATGAGGCAGAGGCAAGGCAAGCAATTGAGTCGGGCGACAAACATGGTCGAGATCTCAAACGTGTGCTAGGCCGTGTTTCCGATAAAGTAGACGAGGCTCAGTCGGCATATGCTGAGAAGAGGCTCGCAGCAGACCGAGCCGATCAGTCCGAACAACTCGCATCCAGCAAACTCGCTGACCTCGAGGAGATGTTCGAAGAGGCCACAATGGTACGTGATGATCTCGAACTCGTCGGAGAAGACCTGCAGAGTGAGAATCCACAAGAGGATAGAACTTCTCTAGCCGAGGAACTACGTCGCTTGCAGAAGCAGGAGTCAGAACTCGCAGGAGACAGAGACAGAGCCGAGGCCAAGGTGAGGGAATCCGAGCGAGAGTTAAGCCGAGCCCGAGCCCGTCAGGAAGAGAGGACCAAGGCACCAGGCTCAGCAATCACTCTCGCCGCTCTAGCCAAACTTAGACAGAGTGGAGAAATCAAGGGTATTCTAGGTTCCCTAGGAGAACTGACAGCACCTAAAGACGGGGCTAACGAAGAAGCACTAGCAGTAGCCCTAGGCGGAGGCCTCAGGAGTATCGTAGTCAACGATGATGACGTCGCAGCCAAGTGTATAGCATGGCTCAGGCAGAATGGAGGAGGGAGGGCGACGTTCCTGCCTCTGAACAAACTCAGCATCAACCGGCCTGGGGGCCGCTCACTTATTGTCGCTAATAACCCGGGAGTCGTCGGCTTCGCTCACGACTTGCTCGAATACGACCCAGAGATTGATACCGCTGTCAGGTATGTCAGCAGAAATACTCTGGTCGTTGACACAATGGAAGTTGCAAGGAGGAATATGGGCGGAGTCAGAATGGTCACCTTAGACGGCTCTCTCATCGAGAGCTCGGGAGCTATGACTGGCGGATCCGCTACCAAGAATACCTCAAACGCCTTCGGTGGCGGATCTGTTTCCAGCAGTTTAGATCGCCTCGAATCCGCCGTAGAAGAAGCGAACTTGATTTACTCCACGGTCGAAGCAGCCCTTAGGGAACTGCGCAATAATCAGCAGACTCTCAGGGATCGAATTCACGGCCTAGATGATTCGGACAAGACTCTCCAGGCACGTAACTGGAAATCAGACATGAACAGGGCTCAGAAGGATGTAGAGGATGTCCGCAAGAAGGTGCAAGCAGCAATCTCTGATTTCAAGGATTACCAGAAGGCCAATGCCCAGGCCAAGCAAGCTGCCGCCGAGACCAGAGAAACACTCGACTCGGTATTGGAAGAGAGAGCCGAGGCTGCCCAGGCTCTGCAGGACCATGCCCCTGACCATCTCTCCAAGAAACTACGAGATGCAGAGCGCAAGATGACCGACGCAGAGCGTCAAAGACTGGCAGCCGATTCCGCCATTTCCAACTCCAATGAGAGAATCACAATCTTGACTGAAAGAGTGGAAGACATTTCTAAGCAGATTGAAAGGAAACTTTCCATCATTACTCAGGCCGAGAGTCGGATTTCAGAACTCAAGGCCAGTATAGCAGAGGCGACAGAGAAATTAGACGATCTCAGGCAGCAAGCATCCCAGTTTGACGAGGAGCAGAAAGCACTCAATGAGCGCAGGGATGAGATTGTTGACGAAAGGGCTAGTCTAAGAGCGTCATTAGACAGTCTATCCCAGAGGAGAGAGACCCTATCTTCTCGAATCGAGGAACTAAATGGACAAATCCAGCAGAAGAGAGAGGCAGTGGATGAGATTGTGGCCGAATTAGCGGCCTCAGGAATTGAAATCCCACCTGCCGATGTAGATCTGCCGACAGTGGCCGAGGCGGAAAAGAGCGTGCAGGGGCTCGAGCGCCGCCTCGGCCAACTCGGAGATGTCAACATGCTCGCTATAGAGCAATATGATGTCACGGCTGAGAGAATCACCGCGTTAGCCGAAGATGCAACCCTGCTACGCTCAAGGCGAGACCAACTGATTTCACTATCGGACCAACTAGAGTCCGAGAGAAAGACACGACTTATGGCGGTGTTCAATCACGTCGACAAGAACTTCTCGAAGGTATACGAGATTCTGCAGCCCGGAGGTAGTGGGAGCCTCAGGATGGAGAATCCCAAGAACCCATTCGAAGGAGGAATGGAGATGGATTGTGTTCCCCCTGGCAAGAGCAAGAAAACCCGAAGGAGCATGCTCTCCGGCGGCGAGAAGTCGATGGCTGCTCTGGCACTCATCTTCGCATTACAGGACTACGAACCCAGTCCATTCTACTATCTAGATGAGGTAGATCAGAACCTCGACCCATTCAATGCCGAGCGAATTGCCACACTTTGCAGGATGCGCAGCCAAAGAGCACAATTCCTCATGGTGACTCTGCGGAAGGTAACACTCACTCTAGCCGACCATCACGTCGGCGTAACTCATGCCGGCGATGGCAGAAGCCGACTGATTACCGACTTCGACAGAGCGAGTGCTCTGGAAATGGGAGAACAGTTCGAGGCTGAGCGTAAGGCACAGGAAGAGTCGGCAGCCGACAAGGAATCGATGCCCGAGCTCCCAGACCCTGAGAAAATGCCTAGAGCACCAGAACCTTTGGGATCCCCCAAGAGTCTGGGTGGCCTCGCTGATCGAGCAGGTGTTGAAATCGAAGACGGCGAAGAAGTCGCCAATGCCGATTCTGAAGTTGACACCATTGACTCTCTCAGAGAGAGGGCCGAAGAATGGACCGAAGACATGGAAGAGAGGGAATCTGTCCTAGTTGATGATCCCGAGCCCGAAGAGTCTGTGGAGTTGCAAAAGGAGGTAGAATCATGACCGTCTTCGATGGCCATGCAATGAGGGATGAAATCGTCTCCAGAATGCTAGATGGAGAGGCCGACCTCGAGACTAGCAAGTATCTCGACAGATTAGTTGAACTCTCGTTGCTAGAGGAGGCCGAACATCAATTCTTAATCGACCCTTTCGACAGATCTGTAGCACTAGTATTCCAGTTGTTCCAATCCTCGGATCTTGACCCCTGGGATGTGGATTTGACTACTTTCATTGAGATGTTCAATCAGAGAATCGAAGAGGCCGAGAACATCGACTTGCCAACTTGTGGCAGACTAGTCAGAATGGCTTGGTGCGTACTTCGAGGCCAAGCGGCTTCGCTCCTCGATAGACAAGAGAGGGCCTTCGAGGAGGAAGAAGAAGAGATTTGGGAATTCGACGGAGGATGGGAGGCAGACTTCGATGACGCCGACTACAACTTCTCTGTTGGAGTACTCTCTGGGGCTGCATCTGAGACTCTGCCACAGATGTTGGAAGGTCGCATTCATCGAGATGAGAGCCGCCCTGTAACCCTCGGTGAACTACTCATGGGTCTGCAGGATGCAGGCAGATTGGCTGCTGAGCAGAGGCTGCGCGAAGAGATTGCCAAGGAGAGGAGAGAGGCCCATGAAAGGGCGAGAGAGAGATTCAGCGGAAGTCTACACATCGAAGACCTTGAGGGCGACCTCCAGAGAACTTGGGAGTCACTAAAATCCCGTTCTGATGCCGGAGAACCGGTTTCTCTGAAGCTACTCGTCGAGGACCTAACTTCGAAGTCGATTGACGATGGGTTCTCCTTGGAGGAAGCAGAAGCCGAGGCACAAGTTGCAGCTCTAATTTCGGCCCTTTTCCTAACTAACAGAGGTTTCGTAGATCTCAAGCAAAAGAGCGGGAGGAATGGCGAGATTACACTCAAAGACCTATGGGACGAGGAGGATGACTTCACCACCCTTTCTCTCAGACTAAATCCTAAGCCTAAGATTCAGGAGGTGACAGAACTTGTCTGATCCCGAACTTTCCACTATCCTAGAAGCAATACTGTTTGGGGCCGGCAGGTCGATGTCGGTAGAGGAACTATCCGAGTTGCTCGAAAAACCACCATCAGAGGTTGAAAAATCTCTTCGGCAGTTGCAGTCTACCATCCGTAGACGACGAGACTCTGCCCTGCAATTATCCGACATAGCCGGTAGGTGGATTTTCGAGGTCAGACCAGGACTATCTCCTCATTTACCTGAATCATTCAGGGCAGACATCCCGCAGAGACTCCTTCCTGCTGCTGCTCTAGTTGCCTATCACCAGCCTATGGCTCAATCACAACTGGTCGACATGCTTGGACAGAGAGCTTACGAGCATGTCAGAGATCTCGCCAAGATGGGCCTGCTAGATCGCAGAAGAGACGGACTAACTCGCAGGCTGACCACTACTCGAAGATTTGCTGAATATTTTGGATGCCCCGAGGTAGAATACAGGAAGGTGCGCTCATGGTTCAGACAGGAGGCCGAGAAGATGGGCCTTACAAGCGCTCAATTGGCCGCCTCACTTGCTCCTGAAGAGCAGTTGTCAATCAACGAGTTCTCAGAAGAATCAACCGATGAGGGCACGCTAGAGGTCGAGTAGCTATTCAGATCTCAGCTTAGCCAACTCTTCTTCTACAGCCTTCTGAGTGATTCTTCCGCCCTGTGCACGTAGCCTAGCAGCGACAGCGTCTACCTCATCCCCCTCTGCTCCTGCAGTAACTGCCATGTTTCTCACGTGGAGTTTCATATGGCCTGCCTGGATTCCTACAGTAGCAAGCGCCCTGAGCGCCCCTAGGTTCTGAACCAGTCCTGCGGCTGCCATGACCTTGGCCAGCTGATCTGCTGTTGATATCCCTAGCAGGGCGACATTTGCCTGTGCTGCAGGATGTACGCGCACAGCTCCTCCGACTAAACCTACTGCCATCGGGAGCTCAATGGATCCCACCAAGTTACCATCATCGTCACTTTCCCAGTGAGTGAGTGAACCGTAGATCCTCTCATGCGAAGCATAACTATGGGCTCCTGACTCAATTGCCCTCCAGTCTTGTCCACAGGCGATAGCTATTGCAGATATTGCATTCATTATTCCTTTATTGTGAGTGGTAGCACGGAATGGGTCAGCCTTAGCAAAGTGGTAGGCTTGCAGAATTCCATCAATCACCTCAGTCCCTTGAGTAGCATCTCCCTTGTCGGACATTTCTTCGGGAGTGAAAACCGCACTAACTCGGGCCAATCTGTGGACTGCTAGGTTACTGATTATCCTCAGAATAACAGTTCCTCCGGTCATTCCTTCTATTTTTGGAGCGATGGTTTCGGCCATCGTATTCACCGCATTTGCACCCATCGCATCCCTACAATCAACCAAAATGTGGACAATTACCATCGGTCCAGATTCTGTTTCGATGATTCTGGCCTCAATATCTCTACATCCTCCGCCAAATTTGACGAGAATTGGATCAACTTCATTACAAGAATCGATTAATTCCTGCTTATTGCCCATAATTGCATCCATTGCTGAGGCAGGATTGTCACAATCGACAACTTGGATTTGACCAATCATTACTGGATCATCATTGTTTGAGACAAAGCCTCCTCTTTGGTGACACCTCTTCGCCATGTTACTGGCAGCCGCGACTACACTAGGCTCTTCAAGCACGAAAGGCACGAGGTAGTGTTCTCGATCGATGATGAAATTGGTTGCCACTCCAATAGGTAAGGAGTATGTCCCAACCACATTCTCAATCATTCTGTCTGCAGCCTCTTCAGATAACTCTCCGCTAGCAGACCAGGCCCCGACCTGCTCAGGAGTTAGGCCTGCTAGTTCTGCTAGCATTTCTCTACGTTCTGAAACTGATAGCTTGTAGAATCCCTCTAGGCGACTGCTGTCTACTGGCATGGTATCATTTGCACCCCGGTGAATATGGCTTCTAACTGTTTGTGAACAGGGAATCTGGCGACGAAGCAGACCGTTTGTTGCGCTCAGATTGGGCGTTTGAAAGCGTTAATTTCTCTATTAACGCATCATTAACGCATCAGTAAAGCGTTAACAAAGCGTTAATCCATGCAGAATTGTTTCGTTGCACTGTAAGTAAATGAGAGAGGAAAACTCCGCGGAATTCACGAAAAACCCGTTAAATCATCCTTTGAAAAGCGTCAGAATGCGTGAACATTAAGAATGATTGAAGCCGCTGCTGAGGCAATGATTTCAGAGGCGGTCTCAATGCTTGATTTGCCTCCGTTGAGGGGCAACCCTTTCGATCACCGCCCGATTGAACCGTCGAGAGCCCAGGACCTAGTTGGCCGAGATTCGTTGATGATTAGACTGCGTGAGCATATCATTTCAGAATCTCCCAGGAACATTCTGCTAGTGGGTGAGTCTGGAAGTGGAAGGACTTCGATGGTGAATGCACTTTCTTCCCAAGTCAGAAACAAGCTCGTCAGCCAGTTTTGGCCCGAAACAGATCCTGTTAACTCGATACTAAACGAGATTTCAGTTCATTTCGCGGGATATGATGTCCCTAGGACTACATCTCTAATGTGCGAATCATTAGTCGAAATTCTAGACAAAGAGACCGGACCATTGCCCCTGATTGCACTAGATTATCCTACGGCGACTCCTCTGAATGACCTTCTGACTAGAATCACCCCTCTATTGCAGAGGCTCAGGGCCTTGGTGATTGTTACAGCAACTCCTTCGCAACTGAATTCACTCAATGAGGAAGTCGTCAAATCATACGATATTGAAGATCTTGATGACTTCTCTAAGCAAGAGATACAGAAACTCGCGGACAATTTAATCCGTAGAAAGGCTCGAGAAAGGTGGGTAATCAATCCTCAACTTATGGGCGCAATAATGGAACGCACAGGAGGGCACCCACGTGATGTGGTGAAACTGTGTAGGGATTTACTGGATGAGCGTAGGGGCAATGGCTCTGAGGGGACACTAGAGAGACTAATGTCATGGAGTGGCACGATAGATGACGTCCCAGAAGTACCATTTGAGCCCGAGATTGAGTTAGATGAGCCTGTTCAAGTTTCGGAAAACACCGAAATCGAGCAATATCAGGTAGAAGAGGAGACTCTACCTGAAGAGTCCGATGATTGGGATGTCGAGCCTGATGACATGTGGGAAGATGACCTCGATTCCGAGGATGCCTCAGATTGGGACGAGACGATTCCGAGCGTCGAGAATGACTGGGTCGAACCAGAGCCTCCAGAACCATCCAACCCTCCTCAAGAAGGCCAAGGGACTTTGGATTCCTACGTTCCAATTGTAGATGCTACCGAGGAACAGTCCCGGACTCCTGTGACAGGAGCATTCAGTGGATTGCTTAATCGAACCGTGATTGCTGGAGATGAGATGCCCAAAGAGCCCGATGGAACACCAGTCACGGTCGCGAATCCCGAACCCAAACCCTTCGTGCCGTCAACAAATAGACCAGCGAACCAAGAACCAGAGTCGGTATTCCAATCACAAGCCCTTCCTGATACATCGATTACTCCTACTGAGGAGGTTTCTGTGATGTCAGATGAAGGGGCGCTTTGGACGGCTGATCCAAGTCTAGGAGTGGTGCCCGAAGTCTCAGAGCCACAAGAACCCGAGGAGCCACTGTTCGACTTGGAACATACGCCCGAATTAGTTGAACCAGAGTCCGAACCAGATATTGCACCCCCTGTCCTCCCCGTACTTCCCCAAGTCCCGGTCCAGATTGGCCCTAGTTGGGAGCCCGATGAGCCGTTTGACAGATCTAGAGTCGCATCAATATCGGATAATGAAAGAACTATCCTCGAGGCGGCCGCTGGAAGGGAGGTCTCACCTTCTGATGCCGAATTACAAGCCGTATTGGAAGTCGGCAGAACCAGACTTTCTCAGATATTCAATGGACTTCGCCGAGCTGGCCTACTTTCAGTCAGAAAGCAAGGCAGGACCCGACTGTTCAAACTCAGCGATACTGCCTCTGCCGAACTTGGGAAGAATTAGGTGCCCCATGTCGGATGCTAATGTCACAATCGAACTCGTCGAGGAATATCTCGCTCTGACTGAGGAAGCCAGATCCAAGGCAACCCCAATTGCAAACGGAGAGTCTGACGAAGAAAGACTCTCGTCGATGCTCAGGATGTGCGATGATTATGCATCAGACGCTAGGCACTTCATGCAGGAAGGAGACCTAGTCCGGGCTTTCGGAGCAATCAACTATTCACATGCTTGGCTGGATGCCGCAGTTCGAATTGGTTTACTCGACGGACATGGTGATGACCGATTGTTCACGCTACCTTAGGCTTCCACCAGCCTTAGGTATCGGCCCGAGGTCACCTCGATGTACGAGCCCCCTCGCTCGATTAGCCTTCTCTTGAGATCGGTGTCTACTGTCAATACTGGCCATCCGTTTTCGGAGGACAGGCTGACTAGCATCTCATCGGGATGCTTCATCCCTTCCAAATCTGGTATAACCTCGCAGCGTTTCTTGAGCAATTCTAGAAGCAGACCTTTCTGCTTAGCAGATATAGATTCAATTTCCTTGTTTACAGATTCCAGTAGCTTTAGGTCTGCTGCACCGACGACATCCTTCATGCTAGCATCAAGATTTAGACGTGCTTCAACTAGTGCAACCCATCCACAAGCGTCTACCAAGACGCCAATCATTGAATCACCCAGCAATTGAGCCGTGCCCGATTAGCCGCCATCTAGAACCAACTCTCCGAGACAACGTTACACGACTTCCTGATTTGGCGCATATTGGGAGGCGTAACTGTATAGTCGCAGATCCACCCTTCGCAGAAGAAACGGTACCTACACTGGTTGCTGTAGCAGAATTAATCATCAACATCTCATTGGTTTGTAGAGGTTTGATAGAATCGGCATCATCCTCTCCAGAGGAGACCATTTTCTCCAACAATTCGAGCTCTAAGCTCAATTCCTCCCAAATTGGGGGCAACTCTCCTTCTCTCGCCATAACTTGACCCGACAATTCGTCTGCCTTAGTAGACATTGGATCCATCGGAGTTGCAATTCCACAAAGCCCACCTGCGTGTACCGATTCTAGATCTAGACCTCCGCCCTTCAGACTCTCAATCTTAGTTGGTATGGGCTTCCACGAGGTCTTACCTCCTGACTGGACTCGCCTACCGGGTGCAATCAGAATAGAATCTCCAACATTGAATGAACCTTCTACAATACTACCGCCGATGATACCTCCGGACAGGCCATCAGGTCGAGTCCCTGGTCGGTTGACATCGAATGACCGGGCCACATACATCAGACCGGATTCTTCTGCACTCCTGTCCGGGGTCGGAATTACATCTTGGATTGCCTGGATTAGAACGTCGAGATTGACATCGTGATGTGCTGATACTGGAATAATCGGTGCAGATTCGGCAATCGTTCCCTGTAAGAAACTCTTGATTTCATCATATGACTCCTGCGCCCTCTCTCGGGAAACGATATCAATCTTGTTCTGTACTACTACTATGTTCTCAATACCGGCAATCTGTAGTGCTGCTAGATGCTCTCTCGTTTGTGGCTGGGGGCACTTTTCTGTGGCCGAAATCAGGAGCATCGCCCCGTCCATTATCGATGCTCCAGAAATCATGACCGCCATCAGGGTCTCGTGTCCAGGAGCATCGACGAAAGATACCACTCGGAGCAATTCATCATCCGAATCACTACCTCCATCGGGATGCTTTCCTCTGACGTAGTATCTGTCGTCTACAGTTTTGTAGAATGCTGTGTCGGCATAACCCAGTTTGATGCTGATTCCACGCTTTCGTTCCTCTGAGTGAGTATCTGTCCATACTCCTGAAAGGGCCTGAGTCAAAGTGGTCTTACCATGATCGACGTGACCGACCATCCCGATGTTAACTTCAGGCTGCTTCGGAAGACTGCCCAGATTAATCACCCCGTCGAATCACTCCTCTTCTCCAGAGGGCTTCTCGACGGTATCCGACTCCTCGACTAGGCCGAAGATGGCGTCGAGAGAGCGGTTTCCGGATTCGACAATCTTGAGGTTGATCTGACGAGTATCCTGGCTGATTACATTACCTCGGAGTCGACGCCTCTTCCTCAATCCGTCGTACTTGTAACGGTAGACTCTGCCCTTCTTCTTGACAAATCTCTTGCCTTTGTAGCCAGTTCCTGCAGTAGTCAAAACAGATTTGATTGCACTACCATCTAGCTCCGGCCTCATTGCCCTTCCAGTTAGGTCCGAGCCACCGGTAATCTCCAGCCTGTATCCGCTGAGGGTCTTATCGCCTTCTCCAACGAACATTCCATCCACCGAGTCGCCTATCTTCTTGCCAAGGAAATGGTTGTAGTTTGAGCCGGTGATGTCCATGCTGAACGCCCTACCTCCGGATGAAGGAGCGGTATCATTCACGACCGCCTTGAAGACCTGCTCTGCTGCCACACGACCACCTCTGAACGGCCTCCCGACTAAAGGCCCCTATAAGAGCGGTTCGGAAGCGCC
>CAYYAH010000019.1:0-16311 GCA_964470075.1 uncultured Candidatus Poseidoniales archaeon | reverse complement strand
AAAACGGCAACATTACCGATGCAATGTACTAGGACGGAATCGGATTCCTTAGCTAATCTCTCAAAACAAGCAGACCTCTCATCCGAGCTAGATAATAGTCCGCGATTGGCCTTTAGTTTGACTAAGTCCCTCTTGCTCAACTGCTCTCTTAATTCAACTACAACTTGTTCGGTAACTCCGCCCTTGCCTATTCTAACCGTCACTGGCAAGGAGGGATCCTTGGCCTGCTTGATAATGCCCTTTGGAATCTGTATACTCATCTAAATCACCTCAGTTTGGGCATTGCTTCTGCGCGTGACCCTGCCGCAGTTTATGCACGTCACTATGACGAATCCTGAGTTTATCCTAGTTCTAGCGTTTCTGCCAGGTATCAAGGCCGAATTACAACCTCTGCAGATCAGTCTAGATGTGCTTGAGTCCGGCCTAATCCCATGCCTCTTACCAATTCTGAGGATATCTCTTGCAGCAGAGTTGACCGACTCCTCGTCATGGTCCCGGTGGTCCTTTAGAATCGAAGATAAGTGGTCGATTGCCTCGGAGGCTCTGGCCTTCCTCTTTGAGTCGTTCCTTCTCGCTCTTCTAGGCATCCTCACCACTCATTCCCAAGAGCGCCGTCTCGATTGAATCACCTACCTCATCAATGCCTTGATTGCCATCGATTCGAAGTAGAACTCCTCTCTCGCCATACCAATTGGCCAGAGGTGCTGTCTGCTCATGATATGCTGACAGTCTACTCCTAACGGTCTCTTCGTTGTCGTCCTTTCTCTGTACCACACGATCTGCAATTTCCGCGGGGGGCGGGTTGAAGTCGGTGTGGTAGATTTGCCCGGTTTCGGGATCCATCCTACGCCCAACAATTCGTCGCACGATGGCATCGTCAGGAACCTCAATTGAAACGACTGCGGTTACTGATTCAATCTTGTCAAGTGATTCTGCTTGAACTATCGTTCTGGGATAACCATCCAACAATAGTCCGGATTCTGCATCGGGCTGCTGCAGTCTCTCCGAGATTAGGCCAATTATAACCTCATCAGGCACCAATAGGCCAGCTTCCATGTAGCCCTTGGCTTCCCTCCCCAAATCGGTGTCTGCTGCTACTGCTGCCCTGAGCATATCACCGGTCGAGACCTGTGGCTTTCCAGTCAGTGCAGAGATTCTAGCTGCCTGAGTTCCCTTGCCTGCACCAGGGGGGCCAAAGAGAACTATCGAGCCATTCACACCTCGGCGAGGAGGTCAAGGAAATAAGTAAAGCGCATCAAGCCTTGTTCTGTTCCCACCAGAGATGGCCATATGCTGCCCACTGCTCCATCGTCCATCCATCAGGCAGTCCGGACAGAGGTAATGGAGGTGCACCATCTGGAGATGGAGGAGGGGGCGAAGCAGAGGACTGTACCAGTGCGGCTTGAATCTCTTCGTCTGAGACTCCACCAGTGAGGACTTCTCCAGAAGAAGAGGTCTCCAAGGCGGCTGCTCTACGCTCTGAAAGCGAACCAGAGAGTAGAGCCGAGCCTTTCGGAATTAGTTCCTCATCAGGATTAACCAAAGTTGATGATGATTTTCTCATCCTCACTCCGTAGACAACTGCGGCAGAAAGGAGAGAGAGGAAAATCAACGCCAAGGTCCAGTCGGGAAGTCCTATGGCATCTAGGACTCCCCCTAAGCCTCCTCGAGAAGAGTCTCTGGCCTTGCTGATTCCTAATTCCATAGAGCCGTTGCTGATGGTAAATAATTCGTCATCATTGGTGGAATTAACATAGAACAGGACTGAAGTCAGGCCATTCGAAGCGTCAGGACCAGGAGTAATGGAAACTGAAACAGTTACCGATTCACCAGCAGCTAGGGAGAAAGTATTCTGATCCGATACAATATTCCAGTTATCTGGTACGATGATTTGGAGTTCGGCATCGCTTGGAATGTTTCCAAGGTTTGCAACCGTGATTTCAAAAGTCTCTCCCTCGGTGCTGATTCCTTCTATCGAGTTCTGCTCGGACGTTGCGCTGAGCCAAATCGAAGGTGAGACTTCGATGGCCATATCTACAGTATAGAATGCTGTCTCTCCACCCGGAGTTCTGGCCTCAATTATCACTGATACTTGCGTATCAATAAGGCCAGCGGATAGAGCTCCGGGTAGTTCTATACCGACCTGGATTGTAGCCTGCTGATTCATATCCATTGGGAATTCTCTACCGGAAAGGAAACCACCAGACCAGCCCTCAGGAAGGGTCCCCATTGTCAGGCTGATATCCAACTCGATATTACCCACATTGTGTGCATGGATATCTGTAGTGCCCGGTACACCTAGGGCGACGTTCATCACGGGCTCCCAAGATAAATCGAGAGTTGCAATCTCCTGGACCAGAAGTCGTGTTGAGTTTGTTACGGTTGGGCCGTCTTCCAACGTCGTTCTGACAGTAATCAGATTTGAGTCGCCCATCTCTGCAGTCAGAGGGACAATGGTCGCAATCGAAACAGTCTTAGAGCCTCCGGCAGGGATAGAAACTGACATCTCAGCAGACTGTACATTTGTGCCTTCTGTCATCTGAATTGGCCATGTATTTAGGGACGAGAATGCGTTTACAGTGAAATCCATCGGTACGTTCCCATCATTCGAGATAAGTAAGTCTGTGACTATGGTGTCTCCATTTAGGACAGGTCTAGATTCGGCCACCGCGATAGGGCCGAGAGCATTGCCATCAGAATCAAACAATTCGGGAAAGAAATCGAGGCTCTCCAATACAGTTACAGTCGCTAGTTCAGTCGTCTGAAGAGTCTGGTCCATAACCGAAGTAGTGGTGCATTCTACATCCTGAGTAAATCCTGCGGGAGGAATCCCATCCACAGCGTTAGGGACTCTGACTCTGATTGGCAGAGGCAAGAATTGCAATCGGCTCAGAGGTTCGAGAGTAATTTCCGACGACTGACTGTTGCCGATGCTGATTGTCCATCTGTCAGTAGACTCGCATGACACTGTGTATTGAGTCGGGCCGTTCCCGGTGTTCTTTATTGAGAGCGAGAATACTGCTAGCTCTCCTGGTTCTGCGCCTAGGCTCTCAGTTCCAGCGACGACAGTGAATAGCCCCTCAACACGCTCGACCACTGCATTCAGTCTAATGCTGTGAGAGACAGTTGGAGAATTAGTGTCGAAGAGAGTGAGGTCCGATACGAATGTACCCGGGAGAGCATATACCACGTCAGACTCACTTGACAAATCAGTATCCATGTCGGACATATTCAGCGTCACTACCGTCCTGTCTCCATCCTCCCCAAATGGAGCTAGGGTCCACGGACCTGATTCGTTGATTAATTTCCACCACTCATCCTGCGGCTGGTAAAGCACCCCGTTATCTCCAAGGAGTTGTACTGGCGAGACGCTTAGTCCGACTGAAATCTCAGAAGTTCCCTCATTTCTCATCTCCAATTCGAACAGGACCCAGCTAGCATCCCTTGGATCGAGCGTTCTGACCATCGCTTGGCTAAGTTCAGCGGGGTTTGAAGGGACAGAACCGTCCTCCATAAGAGGAGTTAGTCGAACACCGATTTGAGAGACGTTGACAAATATCCTAATCCAATTGTTATCTACGCCAGAAATTTCGTCATTTAACTCGGAAACCTCAGAGTCAGAATCAAGTCTCAGCTCCAACTCATGCATACCTGTGGTGGAGAAAGAATGCGGGAAGGAGACCGAATCAATGATTCCGCCTGCCAAGGAAGATCTGACGGAATTGTGAATCGTAGTACCTGCGGTTAAATCCTTGACCTCAATCGAATAGGTCCCAGTAGGTGCTGCTGCTTGATTCTTCCAAACGGCTTCGATTAGTAGTGTGTCTCCTTGCAACGGGTTTAGGATAGATGTAGACAGAGAATCCGAGAAGACGGTGAGATCCGGACTCTGAGTCTCACTGGCGAGACCTGTGAGTACTATTGCATAGTTCTGGATAGATCCGCCAGCATGTCCCACAATAATCGACCAAGATCCCGTAGAAGAACCGGTTGGTAAGCGGACTCGTTCGACATTGTTCAGCCTGTCTTCCAAACCTCCAGAGGTGCTGAAGCCAGAAGCGAAATTATTCCCTAAATAGACGGTACCATCTGGAGAGACGACCTGTAAATCGAGGTCGTTAACTAATCGGGAAGCAGATTGGTCGGCAACGGCTGAGCCTTCTTCATCAATCCATACTAGAGTGACATCCAGTCCGTAGAGACCGACGAGATCGAAAGTATAGACGAATGAATGACTAGGCAGTAACTCTCTCGAATAGTCGTAGAACAAGTTTAGACTTTGATCTGAAGAAGACGGAAATAGGCTATTATCCAAATCTAGTTGACCCCATCCCTCAGCAGAATTGGGTATGTTGGGCTCTCCTATGTCTTCGGCCCCATTTATCAGAATGGCTTTGATCAAATCAGATCTAGGCTCGGTGATTGATTGAGATTCGCGCAGGTACTGTCTTACCATCGTGGCTGCACCTGCGGCGACGGGCGTGGCCATAGATGAACCATCCAAAGTCATGTAGAGTGGTGTCTCAGTTCCTGAATGAGTAGCGCTCGAACAAGAGTCGCCCGAAGCGAGTTGGGCCTCTTGCGCCCTAGCAGAGCAGATTGCTACACCCGGGGCGACTATGTCGGGTTTGATTCGACCATCAGCAGTCGTTCCTCTTGAGGAGAAAGATGCAACAGAGCCTTCAGCAGTGCTATCAAATGAACCGGTTGTTGATGCACCTACTGTAATCACATTCTTTGCAGTACCAGGAGGGGTGATCCCCCCTGCTGCTAAGTCTCCAGCGGAGAATAGAACCAGAAAACGAGGGTAGTCTACTAGGAACGAGTCTGCAGAGCGTGAGTCTGAGCTGTATTCCCCTGCGAGGTTCTGATTGCCCCAGCTGTTGGTCTGGATTCTAGCGTTATTCTGCCACGAGTGGCTGAACATCTCATACAGTGAACCCCAACGAGCTAGTAAGCCATTCGTATCTGCCTCGAGTTGATAGAAGTGGAAGGTAGCCGCGGGTACCATTCCCTCAGCGTCCGAGTCTCCAGAGCCATCTCCCAATAGTGTCGCGGATACGTGTGTACCGTGTCCGCTATTGGTGTCTGCATGAGAGTTGTCAGGTCCGAATTGGTCGTATATCGCTCGTATGCGGTTGCCAAAGTCTCCATGATCCTCATCTAAACCCGTGTCTGACACGGCTAGAACTTCACCAGAGCCATTCAGGGAGAGGTCTGACGTAAGGCGAGCATCTTGAATTCCGCCGATAAGACTTGCATTGGTGTTTTGTACTGCGTAGATGGAAGCTATGTCGGCCCTGAGAACCCTACCGTCCATGGCTAGGACAGGAATCCAGTAAGAGTCAATGAGTCTGGGCTGACACAGATACTGATCACAAATCTGGTATTCCGAGGAGTCTTCGGAAATGGAAGCCAAATCTGCTGACAGTGCGATAATTTCCCTAGGCTCCAAATCCGGAGCAGGTGTGATGTCGATATCCACGATAATGCCGCCCCTTCCTGCGAGGAACGATAGGTCCGGAGACACTCTCCAAGCGATTGGTAGAGTGCCGGCCCATCTGATGCTCTTATCGTCCATCAGAGTGGAAATGATTGATGGATTTTCCATAGCATCCACTCTGACTATGACTGAATCGTCCGGAAGCATGTCGATGACAGGTAAGTTCAGTTCTTGCAGAATCGTTAGCATAGCGGTCAAATCTGGAGAAGAGGATTGGACAATCGCCATTCCGGTTCGCTCTAATGCCATAGAGTCGTACAGGTTCTCAGGACCCAGTGGGATTGGATCAACAAGTGGGTCGAAGGGCCCGTATGGGGAATGAATAATCCCCGTAGATTGCCTCAATTCATAGTGAGACTGAGTAGGTTCAGCAACTTGCCAGAAAGGCTGCTGATGAGGATTTTCTGAGTTAGGTTCAATCTGACTCTGGTTTGACAAATCCGTGGACGCTGAAACTGCTCCTGACCAAACAGAAAGGAACAGAATAGACAATACTAGCACAGTCAGGCGAGACCCAGTCACGTTCCGGCGAGACTTAGGGGGCTTTTTGACCGTTGATGCTCAATGTATGGCTATTGCATCACTATGGGATTACATCCCATAGTAGCTGGAAATGGCGTCGTCGGTCTTTGAGACTGAGGCTTTCCAGTTAGATTCAGTTCCCATTAGGGCGCGAATGCAGTCGATGTTCTCAGGAATAACGTCGCTCTCCTGATGAATGGCTTGGAAATAGTATAGTCTGTCGCCAATCAGACTGACGCCGTCCTCCCACACAAAGACCTCGTGCAAATCCCCCCACTTCCTGCCAATGTCCCTAGCCATTTCCATGACCTCCGCAGTAGTGGTAATCCGGTCTCCGGAACCGCTCATAAGTAGGACTCTAGGTGTCCTCCTCCAGAGTTCGAGAATTGAGTCGGTTGTCATGCCATGTCCACTGGGCAAGTCGGCAATGATGGCATGAACGTGCATAATCGTAGTTGGGACTGCAACAGCGAGAGAATTGATTTCAATCTCGGGCTTGACTGTCATCAGGTCGGGTCCGTGATGGCTGGGCACTTTCAGTACCGGCTTGATAGCGTTGATTGGTCCTTTACTTGAGTCTCCTGGGTCAGCAGCGCGTCTAATCATAGTGCACTCTACCTTCAGAGAACCGCACTTCTCGAAGAGTGGAACTAGGGTGCGAGAAAGGCCTGTTGTATTGCAAGAAACGACTCTGGTTCCGTCTGCACCCATATTGGCATCGTGATTGGCACAAGAGGTGTAAGACAATCCTGTCAGATTGTGCTTCTCGCCGCCTTGGAAAATGTACTTGATTCCCGCTGCCTGATACTTAGGAAGATTCTCGGCACCTCTCTTACCAGGGGCGCAATCGACAACCACGTCGGCTACAGCTAATAGATCGGACAATCCACCATGGCACTCATAACCGCCTTCTGCGAATGCTGCGATACGCTCCGAATCGTCATGTGTGCAGTACAATGGAAATCCCTTTCGAACAGCCAAACCGCATCCGAAACTTGGCCCCGTCTTGGTCACTCCAGCGACAACCATGTCGGCTTGAGCGTCAACCGCATCGGCAACTCTCTTGCCGATGGTCCCAAATCCGTTTATCGCGACTCGGATCACGAACAGCCCTCAATCGCCCCCCCGGGGCGTTCGTATTTCATTGAATGCCCTCTATCAACATACCCTTAGTTCCGAGCACCTCAATATGGCGTCTAAGCCGATATACCGGGGCGTGCTGCCCGTCAGAGTCAAGACGGGGAGTGTAGTGTCCCTAAGCGAAGAGCATGCGCGAAGTTACCGCGAAGAGTATGAAGCTCGCCAGTGATTTGGACGGGATGCTAGATGAAGCTCTCGAGAGAGACTTACTAATCAGGATAGGTTGGGGAAGAGGTGGTGATGAAAAGCCGAAGAGTGGCGAGATAGGTGCAGCCAGTCATCTCCCTAAGGACTCTAGAGTACTTCTACTGGGAGATTTAGGACAATGTGCAGGTGCGATGAATGATGGCGGTACGTTCACTTTGCAAGGTTCCGCTGGTTCAATGCTAGGAGCATTTCAACGAGAAGGACGAATAGTTGTCGAGAAAGATGTTTCTCAGAGAGCGGCTCACCGAATGTCCGGTGGCGTGATTATCGTACAGGGTTCAGCTGGAGATGAAGCCGGAGCTGGAATGAAAGGTGGAATCCTGATTATTCGCGGACATGCTGGAAAAGGAGTGGGTGCGGGTATGTCCGGAGGCACTATTGTAGTCCTAGGCTCAGTAGGAACAGATCCGGGCCTAGGAATGACGGGGGGGCGTGTTGTCATCGCCGGTAGTTGCCCGCCTCCAGGCGAGGGTGCTGCTATGCGCGGCATCGAAGCCGAGGAGCTCTCTGAGATTTCGAATCACTTGGAGCCTATGGGCCTCTCGATGGAAGAAGATGCACTGGTTCTAACTCGGTCAGAGGATTCGGTAAGTTCTATCGTTGAGATGCCTGAATCATCCATAGCCGAGGGATTCGAAAGTATTGCACTAATTCCCTCTTCCTCGGACAGACTGCCGTTGCATGCTTCCCTCGATACTCTGACACTACTGCTGCCCATGGGGTCGGAAGAAGGAGGTCTTCTATTCCCCATCCCCTGGCTGATTGAGACAGATACAGCACAGTCATGGCAGGGGGATGCCGGGTCGGAGCAGCCCGCTATGGTTAGGCGAACACCTAGGGACTGTGACTTGTTGCTAATTGGCGAAGATGAACTCGTTGAGTGCTGCAGAGAACTGGGCAAATGCGCAGGTATTGTCCTAGATTTAGATGGGATTCCCCCGATGAATGATGCAGAGATTGAGGCGATTCTTGTCTCTTTGACCAGTAAGATGAGAGATGACTCACTAGTTCTTCTCAGAGACGGTGTCGACAGAGTCGATCAATTGTTCAGGCTGGTTGTCGATTTGGATCTCGACGGTGCAGTAATTGATACCGCTTCGCCCGGAGGCAGTAGGGCTGCCTCCGCACTGCCTCGAATTGGTCTGGCCGCTCGAGCGATGAATCTGACAGGACAAGGTCGTCACCTACTAATCGAGATGGATGAGGCTCCCGGTGCCGAGGATCTTCTCATCTGTGCCGCAGCTGGTTGCTCGGTTCTTGTTGCACCTTCTCCTGAAGACGGTTTAGAGGAAACCTTGCAATGGTTGAAATCGACACTTCGAGGATGGATGATTGAACTTGGCATAGATGGTTTGGAGAAATTGAACAGGAGGAATCTCAGAGCTTTAGACCATGACACTGCATCGATAAGCGGACTGAGGCTAATAGGATATGATCGGCCGTTACCAATGTGGCTAGGAAATTGAGGTTAGAATGCCGACCCTGAATCTGCAGCATAGTCTGTTAGAATACATCCAGAAGTTGAATGGCTCTGGGCATTATCCTGAGTCGTGGTCTGATTGGTTACCTTCTATGGGATGCCCGGTAGAAGGCAATGACGAGTCAATAATCGAAGTGGAGGTCTTTCCAGATCGGCCCGACTTGCTCAGTCACGAAACGCTGGCCAGGGCAGCCAGAAGCTTTGCAGACAGACAGAATTTGAATACCTCGATGGAAGTAAAGTCTAGCGGCCTAGAAGTGACAGTGGACTCTTCTCTGAAGGATGTCAGGCCAGTTGTCTTGGCTGCTGTTGTCAGAGGAGTTGATTCAGGAAACGATGAAGATGGTGTGGAAGCGTTCATTCAGTCATTGATGGATCATCAAGAGAAGTTGCACCTGACTCTGGGTAGGAAACGTGCATTGGCCTCTATCGGAGTTCACGACCTAAAAGCTGTGAAGGGACCATTCAGAGTAGTTACAGTACCCGAAACTTACTCATTCGTCCCTCTGATGATGGATGAAAGCCTGAGTATTAAGCAGATTCTGGAAGAGCATCCAAAGGGTATTGACTATGCGCATCTAATGAGTGAACTTGATTCATATCCTGTCATTTTGGATGCGAATGACGACATCCTATCTTTCCCGCCAATTATCAACGGCGATCACACTACCGTATCTCACTCTACCAAGGACTTCTTGATTGATGTAACTGGGTGGGACATTCGTTCGTGCGAAGCATGTCTTTTGCTCATTTGCCTATCTCTGTATGAGAGAGGAGGTGAAGTCGAGAGTGTCAAGATTACCAGCCATACAGGCGAGGAAATGCATACTCCGCGTGGCGATCCTGTCAGGCACCGAGTGCCTGAGAGGTTAATTTCGAAGATATTAGGAATGGATTTGAGTCAAGAACAAATCGAAAGAGCGTTGCAACGGATGGGTGGCTCTTTGGTCGAGTCGAGGACGGTCACTGATGGGTCAAACAGGCCAGAGAAGTGGGCCGACTGTGTAATCGGTGAGAAGGAGCACATCGTCGAGATGCCTCGATGGAGGAGTGACATAATGCACCCTGTAGATATTGTCGAGGATATCGCCATTGGATTCGGCTACCACAAACTTCCAGATAGGTTATCCGAGGTTCATCTTGATGCGATACCACTGAGTTCCTCCCACCTGCATAGGCGTATTCGAGCAAGTCTTCGCTCATTAGGAATTCAAGAGACACAAGGACTTACCTTGTCGAATGAAAGAGATCAGTTCGAGAGGATTGGATGGGAGCCCGAAGGAGGCGTAGCTAAGATTTCCAATCCTATTTCTGTTGAGCACACGATACTCAGGCAGAATATTCTGCCATCCCTCTTGGTGCTGCTATCCTCTAACAGGCACCACGAATTACCTCAAAGAGTATACGAGCTCAGCGACGTGGTCAGAGATTCTAGCAACCAACCGAGAGTCGCTTGGGCTTGTGCCGAAGTAGGAGGAGGGTTTGCAGCAGCAAAAGGAGTGGTTCAGGCTCTTTTGAGAGATCTTGGAACCGGAATCGATGAAGTCATTCTTGAGGAGACAGAAGGAGGCCCTTGGATCTCCGGAAGGGGTGCAAAAATTTTGCATGAAGGGAAGGAGATTGGCTCATTCGGAGAAGTTTCTCCTAAAGTCCTCCATGAGTTTGGATTACGATCGCCCATTAATGCAGGAGAGTTTGATGTCGTGGCCCTGAGCCAGATTGCTCCGGATCCAATTCTGTGAGTTATGAGTCTCCTCCAAGCAAATCCATCGCGTCTTTGAACGACTTGTTCTCTAGGTGACTGCGATCGGTAATCTTCTCCTTTGATTTCTCGTCAGGCTTGCGCTCATATTCCACTATCTTCCTCTTATCGGCCTTTACGACTTGTCGTGGCTCGGCCGGTTTCTTCGCGAAGGGCCACTTCGATGCCATGTGCATTGAACAATGCCCCAGACCATCAATACTTCGCAGAAAATGGACGAGATAGGGTAGAAATGATATCTTTCTGAGATTCCGATAACAACATGGGTCGGAGATACTACGTCGCGATACTCGTCGCGATTTTGATTATTCCAATGCATTCTTCAACCTCTATAATCGATTCAACTGATGCCTCAGGAGTCCGAGCAAAAGATAGTTCCCTTGACATCCTGATGATGGGAAACTCATACACGGCGAGTAATTCGCTAGCCGTCAGATTGGATAGCATATTGACCGACTCTGGAGAGGATGCCCAAGTCACTTCTCTAACCAGTGGAGGCCTGAAACTCAGTGAGCATGCAGAAAGAGCAGATTCACCTGGTCACTCTTGGAATACAACTCTACAACAACAATACGACTACGTGATTCTCCAAGATCAATCCCAAGTTCCTGCGCTGTCGATAGATACCGAGTATTGGCAGGATAGTTTATCGGGGCTAATTTATCTCAATCAAAGGATTGATTCGAAGGGAGGAGATACTATCCTATTCATGACTTGGGCATGGATGGATGGATCTTGGATGTATCCTGATTACGTCGGCATGCAGCAGGGCATCGCGCGCGGCTACGAGATGTATAACGAGAACATCACTACATCAGATCGCCCAACCTACATCGCCCCAGTCGGGTTGGCATTCATGCACATCCACGACGCAGTAGAAGAATCGGGGCAGAACGCCACTGATAATTGGACTGCGTTTTCTGCATTGTATACTAGCGATGGATCGCACCCCTCGATAGACGGTACTTATCTTGCAGCGTGCGTAATCCATGCGACAATAACAGGAGAGAGTCCTGTAGGTAGGCAAAACCCCAGTCAGATTTCCCCTCAACGTGCCCTAGAATTGCAGCAGGCAGCCGCTGCCACTGTGTTCAACGAAACACCGAATTACACCTATCCCTGGCAGGTCGACAGGTCCGAGGTTAGATTCGGCCCGGATTCCGGTTCAATTTTCGATATCGAGCCAGATTCAATGATTGGGCTAAATTTCAATTTCACAAATTATGCTGAAGTGGACGATTCAGCGCTTGTCTCTATCACGGGACCAGATGCCTGGGGAATTTCCTGGATCTACCCTGAGGCGGCCTCTGTTGGGCACCTATTTACTGCGCCATCCGATACTCCTCAATGGGTTCAATTCTCTGTCACATCGCCAAAGGTAAACAGTGGACTTCCTTTGGCAAATTCCCTGCACCAGTTCAGCATGCATCTGACCACACCGGAAGGATCTGAGGACTGGTACAATTTCTCACTTCGATACGGATTCCACTACGGGGCTGCGATTACTTCTGGAGGAGGAAACGCATCGATTTCACCAGGAGAAGTAATCACCTTGTCTGCCGATGTTGAGAATCTTGGAAATTCTCATAGGGACCTAGTCATCGAGATTGTGCCTACAGATGTCAACGGCACAATATTGGCTGATTCTGGGCTCTCGATATCCTACGACGGTTGGGCGGCAATAGTTCTGAGCAGGTCAGAATTGAACTCGGTAGCTCCAGGAGAGGAGGTTACTGCACAGATTCAAGTTCAATCTCCTGAGCGTTATCCAGGCAGTCTCCAGTTCGATATCATCGTTTGGGATGCCGCGGCTGTTGATGAGTTGTCCTCGGTTTCCCAGAGAGTGAGCATCGTCCCTCGTTCGGGTGGTCTGATGACTATCTCCGAGAATACATGTTCAACCGATATTTCTCCCGGGGATTTTTGCTCCGCTTTACTCAGAGTTGAGAACACTGGGGATGTCACTTCAAGTTTTGATATTGAGATAGGTGATTTTCCTGATTGGCTCGAGATTGGACTTGATAGAGAGCAATTGAGTCTTGGCCCCGGACAGTCAATGAACGGAATCGAGTTGACTTTTACAGTCATGAACGGAACTCAAGCCGACTTGGTGGCTGATATCTCAATCTCTCTGTGGTTGGGAGATTGGTCGCCAGTTAATCTGTCAATCAGTGTGAGTGTTGGCGAGTACTACGAATGGAGTGTAGAGAGGTCTTCTTCTGTGCTTTCAGATGAAAACAATCTGACGTCCACATGGATTTTGACAAACTTGGGCAATGAGGCCGATGGATTGGTAGTTAGTGTTAATTCAAATCTAGTCACCGAATTTGGATTGATTGTGCCTACAGATGCTTTGGCAGACTCCGGGGGAGGAAATGCTCGTTCGTTCGAATTGATGGACGTGCCTCGTGGAGGTACGGTAGAATTCGTAGCTTGGATTTTGGTGCCCACAGAATCTCCCGTTGACTCCGAATTGATTCTTACTGTCGAAGTCAGATCTATCAGGGATCCTTCGATACTTTTCATGGGCATTGATTCTGTTCTCTTGGAAGGCCCGGATATAGAACCCCACGGATGCTGTGAGGCATCTTTGCTACAATCCATCATCGACTGGCTGGAAGTATGGCACGAAGGCATCCTAATCATTCTAGTCTTGCTAGTTGGAAGTGTCGGCGTGGTAATGGCACTGAAAAAGAGAAATGAGGCTTTGCAAGGAAGTAAGTCGGATGGTGAAAAGCCAGTAGAGAGTACAGAAGAATGGATGTCGAAATTCAAAGAAGGAGGCGGGCAAGCACCTGACTTGGTCGAAAGTCCAAGGGTTCCCTCGAGGGAGTTCGCAGCAGAATTCTTGGAGAAGTCAGGAGGGCTTGCAGAGAAACCTAAACAGGGGCCAAGTGAAGAAGTGGTTGGAAAGGCCACTAAGGCTCTCGATAAATTCCAGACTGAAGAGGCACTAGATTCTGCTATCGATATTGCAGATCAGATGAATGAGGGAGAAATGCCTCACCCAAGCAACGTCATGTTGGATCCGTCCGAATCAGAGATTCGAAGGGTTGTTCCTAAGAAACGTAGAGATGATGATAGCCCGACAGACTTCGACCTAGAGATATGACTCGTCAAGTTATCGGAGTGGACGAAGCAGGGAGAGGTCCTGTGATTGGACCACTGGTTGTTTGTGCGCTGTGCGTAAAAGAGTCTGATTGCATTACTTTACGAGATATTGGGGCAAAAGACTCGAAGCGGTTGTCTGCGAAGAATCGAGAAGAAATTGCGGTGAAAATTCGGAAACAGGCCAAATTGAGAGGGTGGGGGATTGGTATTGTCATTTGCGAGCCTTCTAGAATAGACTCAAACAGCCTATATTCCGATCTTAACAGACTGGAAGTAGAATTGTTCGCTGAGGCGATAGAGGCTGCTTCTGAGAATAGTGGCGATGGCATATTGATGGTTGACTCATGCGATGTCGATGAGTCAAGATTCTCAAGAAGAATAGCGGCTAGGTTGGGACAAGGCTGGACGAATTGGGAGATAGATTCTCGACATGCTATGGATTCAATAGACCCGGTTGCCGGAGCTGCTAGCATCATAGCCAAGGTGAGCAGGGACGGTGAGATTTCACGAATCGAGCAGGAAGTAGGATTTGCAATCGGTTCGGGCTACCCATCCGACGGAGTGACTAGGGAAGCGGTGAGGAAGCTAATATCTGGCAATTTACCTCACAAGGATTTGAGATGGAGTTGGTCAACGGTTTCAGACCTATGGAAGGAAGTCCACGATACACCAGTTCCGACTAGGTCCGAAGATGATGATGCAGTTCGACAAACGATGCTTGACGAGTGGTGAGCAAGCGAAGCGTGAAATGCTGCATTTACACGGAAAGTTTCGTTATCATGTCTGAAAGTGATGTCTGGAGTGTCGAAGTGGTCGCTGCGGTACGGAAGTTTGCTCTTCAGAATGCTTTGGAATACAATGGCGAAGGTCAAGTTGGAAGTGTACTAGGCAGACTGCTTTCAGAGAGGCCCGAACTGAGGGCGGAGGCTAAGCGGTTGAGAGGCGTTGTCTCTAAGGAGGTCGAGAGTGCAAACACGATGGCTCTCGAGGAAGGAGTTGATGCTGTCAGGGCAGAGCTTGAAAGATCCGCACCAGATGCCTTGGAAAGGGAGAAGCATCGTAAAATCAAGGGCCTGAAGGAGTTGTCTGGCGATACTTCCTCGGTAGTTCTGAGATTCGCCCCCAATCCAAATGGACCGTTGACTCTAGGCCACTCTAGAGGAGTTGTGATTAATTCTGAGTACGCCAAAATGTATGATGGCAAGGTAGTCTTGAGATTCGATGATACCGATACCAGAGTAAAGCCTCCACATCCTGATGCTTACCAGTGGATAGAGGATGAGTACGAGTGGTTAGCGGGCAGACCTGCCGACATTATTGTCCGGGCGAGCGATCGGATGCCAGTTTATCTCGAGTTTGCAAATAAACTTCTGGCCAAGGGGCATTGCTATGTCTGCAGATGCCCCGCAGAAGAATTCAGGAAACATAGGGAGTCGAAGGAAGATTGCCCATGCCGGTCCAAGAATATCTCAGAGAACCTGTCAGATTGGGATTCAATGAATAATGGAACATTCGACGAAGGCGATGCTGTAGTCAGAGTTAGGACCGATATGGCGCTACCCAACCCTGCACTTAGGGACTGGCCTGCATTGAGGATTCAACATACACCTCACCCCATGGTGGGAGACCGTTACCGAGTCTGGCCACTGTTGGACTTCCAGAGTGCAATAGAGGATCACGAGCAAGGAGTCACACATATTGTCCGTGGTAAGGATTTGATGGACAGTACTAGAAAGCAGACTCTGTTGTACGAGCATCTAGGCTGGACCTACCCCGAGACACTTTATTGGGGTAGAGTGAAAGTGCACGAATTTGGTGGATTTTCTACTTCATCTATGCGTGCTTCGATTGAACAAGGAGAGCGCGAGGGATGGGGAGATTTACGCCTTCCAACCATTCAGTCACTCAGGCGCAGGGGCTTCAATGCGCAGGCTCTGCGAGACTTCTGGTTAGAATTGGGTGTGACTCAGAAAGATATCTCTGTGTCGATGCAGACAATTGAGTCTATGAATTCGAGCGCATTGGATGCAAATACTGAGCGTCGCAGCTTCGTCGCAGCCCCTGTTTGTCTGGAAATCGAAGGAATTGAGGGTTCTGTTGTGGAGTCGCCTAGGCACCCTAATGGAGAAATTTCCGGAGTTAGATCATGGACGTTGTCTAAATCATTATACATCCAAGAAGAGGATTATGGAAACTCTAGCGTGAGATTGAAGGAATTCGCTGACATCAGCATCTCAGGCTCACATGCAACAATTGACTCAATCGATAGATCTGATGAGCGCCCAATTGTCCAATGGCTACCAGAGAATTTGGGTCGAAAAGCAGTCCTTTACATGCCTGATAATGAAGTAGTACATGCAATAGAAGGACTGTTGGAGGATTACGAACTCATCGAAGGCAATGTATACCAACTTGAGAGGGTAGGCTTCGCCGTACTCGAAGAGAAACCTGAAGATGGAGTAGCTAAGCTAATTTGGCTGCATAGTTAGTGGATTTTCAGGTGTACTGTGAATTATGCCGGACAGACCACCAAGTAGGCGTCGCATTGAAGGGTTGCATGCTAGCCACGCAGTATGATGGATAGAG
>CAYYAH010000018.1:4629-16374 GCA_964470075.1 uncultured Candidatus Poseidoniales archaeon | reverse complement strand
ACTATGGATACGGCCTTCTGAGGGTTGATTTATTGCTCGAATCGTTGGGAAACTCCTCTTCCTCGGTATTGGATAATTCTAATCCTATTCAGCCCACTAACGAAGAGATAGTAAGAGAGCAGGTTCAGGTCCGACGGAGTACTGCGAGAGTTCCTCCAGTCAGTTCTACGAACGCTAGGGAATGATTTTCGCTGACATCCTTGACAAACGATATCCATTGGTTGAATGATTCGACTTTCTTCTGAGCGGGTGTCATCTCGGAAGGTGAATCGGCCACGCCGACGTCCCCTGTTGGAACCTCTGGCTCCTGCACCAGCAAAACACCTCCTACAGAGAGTAAATCGAATGCTGATCTCGCTGTCGAGGATCTTTCGTCTTCTGGGACATCGATAACTACGAGGTCAATGGGTAAGGGAAGAGGAGATGGTTGGGCATTTTGGGGCAGGGCTGCAGTTGCTGCTGACCACGTGGCTGCTTCGGCGGCCAACTCATTCCAGGGCATTTGGATAATCTGTGTCCAACCCTCTGCCTCATGTCTTCTGATGAGTCTATCAATAATCACTCCGAATTTTCCTCCCGGCTCGATGATGCGGAAGTTATCCGGCTTGGATGGTGGGTCCTCAGGAGGATTTGCAGGATCCCCACACCACAAATCGAGTAGCCAAGCCGATAGGTGGCCGATTCCACCTCCGATCAATACTGCATTCTTCACAGGGATTTTGCCTGAGATGTCTCTAATTCGTGCTCGCATCGAGCGCGGTAGTGGGCGTAGACTCATGTGTAGCATCTGTTCTCCGATTCCCGCCGCAATTGCCGGTTCTGAATCTCCTCTCTCAGTATCCTCAGAGAGTAGTAATGAGAACATCTCTTCCTCTGACATCTGAGGAAGCCCGAAACCACCATCTCCACCAGACATAGCATCTGCTCTGGGCGACTTCTATTCAATCATCGTATTGGATGGTTTCAAGTGGGCGATGATTGCCGAACCGACATGACTGATGGTCTTGATGATGCAGTGGCGCAGATTGCGGAGTGCATTAATTGCTCTCAGTCCACTGAGCATGAGGTGCTTCGTAGAACTCCTCGTGGAAGCGGGGTCGATGTGCTAGCCAGATGCTTGGAGTGTAGTAAGGTTCAGACGATTGTCATCCGACCGCCCAAAGCTGTGAGTTTGGGCTTCACCCTTTCAGAGGGTGCATCAAGCAGAGCCGAGGAGATCGAGGTCGATGAGGACGAGGTGTTGGCTGTAGGAGAGGTCTTCGAATGGGACTCCGCACAGTGGGAGATTACCAGAATTGACGGCGCTGCCTCTCGGCCGCGTAAGTCATTGCCCGCTACTGAAATTGAGGCTGCTTGGGCTGTGCGTAGAGACAGGGTTACGGTCAGAATCACTATGACGGAGGGAGAAGAGAGTTCGTCTGGGGAATTGGAGTGCAATCCCGAACAGGAGTTCTCTTGTGGTGCCGTTATTGAAATCGAAGGTAGACCTTGGAGAATCAGAGCACTCCACACCGGAAAGGGAAGAACTCTGAGGGGTTCTCGAGCGGCTTCGGATTTGCGGCGAATCTATCTTCATCCTATCAATTAGACTAACGCTTGTTGGTCCACGGCATCAACAGCGCCTTTGTCACGTGGAAGGCTATTTCTGGATTTTCCCTTAGGCGACGCATGCTGTATTCGTACCACTTGGTACCGTATGGAACGTAGACTCTTGTCGTATGTCCCTGCTCCGATAGTTTGCGTCTAACATCTCCTCTGACACCGAGAAGGAATTGAAACTCATATCCTGGACCCTTGCCAATGCATAATTCGGGAGATTCTGAGTTTCTTGGGTCGGGCTTACCCGGGCCCATATCTCGGCCCTTCAAAGCAGCTAGAGCGTGGGCAATCACAGGATTGTCGTGTGATGCAATAGCGGTGTAAGCACCTGAATCGAGCATGGCATCGATGGCATCGTTAGTGCCATGCACGATATCCCAGTATTTCGTGTGTGCAATATTTTCAGGCTCCAGATAGATTCCTTTGCAGATTCTGAAATCCGCTTTCTTCCCAGTAGCAGCGCAAATATTGCTGATGTCGGAGATTGTTCGCATCAGTCTGCCTTGCAGTACTACTCCGACGTTGTGGAGTCCTTTCTCATGTAGTGCAGTACAGACATCGATAGTCGGGTCAGTGACTCTGTGATCTTCCATATCCAGTCGCACGAACATGTTGTGCTGCGCTGCCTTCCTGACTAGGCCCTCGATGTTACTCAAAGCTACATCTGGATTAATGAGGAGGCCGAATGCTGTGGGCTTAATCGAGATGTTTGCATCTATATCGTTCTCGACGATTGAGTCAATCAGAGTAGAATACTCTTGCATAAAGAACTCGGCCTCGACCATCGAACTGATTTCCTCACCTAGGACATCGACCGTGAAACAGGCTCCCTCATCACTCATCTCACGCATCAGAGAAATCGCACTTTGCATGTCTGAGCCGGCAACATACCTCTTTGAGACCCATCGGATGAATGCCTTGGGAGTAATCGGCATCAAGGCGACTATCAACTGTCCGAACAGCCTCATCTACTCTCTGCAAGGCTGGTCGAGCCTTCACAATTGCGAGTGCTAATTCAGCTCCTTTCCTCTTCTAACTGGTACTCCTAGCTCTTCCAATAGCCCCAGAATCGCAGTTCGCTGCCATCCCTTGAACGACTTCCTGTCTAGATGTGCGAAGAATCTCCCTCCCGGAAAAGCGGACATTGTTGATTCGACTGATGTTCGAATAGAATGCTTCCACGCTCCAGCTGGCTCCTGTCCTTCTTCCGGATTCTCAAAAGGTAGGGCATAGTTTGCCAATAAGTGACCTGTCCAAAATTCTGATTTCGATAGTACAGCCTTGTGCCGGGGTGCATAATGGCCACCGCCTAATCCAATCATGACATCTCCACCTTCTTGCCATGTAACCGGTTCTGCACCCCCTAGTCCCAGATTGTCGGAAATAACACTAGCCCAAGCATCAGCTGCTTCCATACTGTTCCACTGTTGCTCGGTTGAGCCGATTTCGATATACAGAGTGGGTTTGGAAAGATTGGGTCCATGATGAGTAGTTTCTAGGGTCAGGTCGTACTCCTTGTCTAATCCGCGTGACCTGCCTTCTGTCAGCATCCCTCTGAATAGAGAAGCGAACCTAGGTGAAGGAGGCACTACTGTTCCCTTCTTGCCTCCGGCCTGACCTTCTTCTCCGTGAGGTGTCTCACCGGGAATTCCAATTGCGTGAAGTGTCAGCGCAGGAGTATTTGTCGCCGATACATGTCTTGAGAGAATCAAAACCTCTTCAAGTTCGCAGTCTGCGTTTTCCTCATGGATCCTATCAATCCCATCCGCGTGTATGTGTAATTGTTCAATGAGGAGTAAATGGACATCGCGTGAGAGGTGTTGTTGCATGGTACCGTGAGGAAGAATGGTTGACTCAGACCAACCACCTAAATCGAGCATGGCCCTATGTAGATTGACTGATGCACTGTCCTGAGACGAAGCTAGTAGCAGTGTAACCATGTCTCGCGATGGGGGCATTCGTATAATCTCCCTAGCCACACCTTCAAGCACGGAGGCTGTAAGCGGTCAGTGTGAAAGAGGCTCGGTATGGCTTCCAGCCGATGAGGGTTGATTATGGAGAAGTGACGAATGTACTCGTCGGGTGCTCAGCAGAATTGTTGCGAATAGATGGGGACGGTAATCCATTGCACGAACCCGTCGCCCCATTCCCCGCTAATGTCTCGGGTGGGGTCGTGATTGGGCAATCGTGGATTGGGACTTGGGTTGACCAAGAGTTGAGAGAGGCCAGAATGGCCGCTTTGCCATTGGATGGAGAATGGGAGGCAGGTGGAGGCAGGCAGCAGTTGAGAGAAGTCACCGATGCTGAGATGTTGATGCCCGCCTCCTCCATCTGGGCTAGGCGTCTCGATGCGGAGCCCTTGGCGCTCACACGTGTTTCAAACGGTGCAATTTTCTCTACCTTGAACAGAGGCGTCTACATGATTGATGAAGAAGCACGGGAGTTGTGGCGGGCTCCCTATCCTCAGTGGCCAGGACTATCGAAATTCCAGTACTCGGATACACTAGTGTCGTGTGCTGAATGCGCGGATGGAATCTCACTATGGTCTCGATCGGGAGCTGTGACTTTGCTAGATGCGGAGGATGGATCGTTCATTTCCAGTCATGTTGTCCCTCTTACCGGCCCTTTGGCAGGAGTAAAATATAGCGAAGAAGGTGGTTCTTTCCTCATGCTTGAAAACGGTGATGTCGGGTTGTTGGATAATTTGCATTCTATACCTCAACTGGTAAAGACCCCTGGTCCTGTATTCGATGCAAGATTCATTGATGGCAATTGGAAATGGACTGGTTGGAGGCATGATGGATATGGTACTGCGGAGGATTCCAAGATAGTGCAGCGCAGAGATGTCGGAATCGCACTTGTCGGAGATAACGTCATCACAAATGATGGAAGATGGAGTGTATTCAGAGTCTAATTACTCTAAATCATCTGAATGTCCGCACTTTCCGCAGACCTTCCTATTGGAATGAATACCGAGGAATACTCCCGGGCCACAGGTTGGACAGAACTCGCCCTTCCGTACCAATTCTCCACCCTCTACAGAGTACTTTGAGTGCTTGGCGTTGGGGTTTGGTCCTTCTCCCATCACTCATCACCTCCTTCTGACTCATCATCTTCTGAAGTGTTCTCTGCCTCTTCTTCAGATGGTTCGGGCTCAGGAGTAGCAGCTGAGACTTCACTCTCCGAGGAGTGCCTAGTCTTGACGTACTCGGGTTCGAGTTCTGCAGACTCTGATGATCCGTAGACTAGGGCCATACCAGTGGTCTGGGCCATTCCGAATCGTGTTTTGACGTCCTTAACGAAAACGAGTTCTTCCTTGGCCCCGGGTTCTGCCTTGGCGGCAGCTGCCCTCATTTCAGACAGGGATGGGGTGGGCGAATTTGCATGATTCCACACGAAGTGAATCTCAACACGGTTCAACAGTGGGTTCTCTTTCCTTTCTGTGACTTCCATCTAGAAACCTCCTCTATCGGATGTTGACCTTCAAGGCATAGTTGCCCGGATCTGAAACATTCAGTCTCTTTGCGACCTCTGAACGGCTAGGGTCAAGAATCACAACGAATCCTTGCCAATCGGTAGTGACAGGAGCCCCCGGACAGTGCATACACTGTGGAGGGTCGCTCTTCTTCTCAGGGTCAGGAAGAATCCTATTACACTCGCCGCATGCGAAGGGCTGCTTTGCCATCTCAATCGTCCTCCTCGCCTAGCCAGTCGAATGCACCAAGGCCTTCCATCTTGCAATTCAGGCCAATCTTGGAAGATCTTGGGTCGTTCTGATTGATTGACTTCGAGACTATTCTCGAGCGAACAGGAGCGCCTTCTTCGAGGTGCTTACCGCTCTGTGTGCCTTCGATTCTCTTACTCTGGGCCCCAAGGTGAACTTGTACGGGTTCGTCGAGTATCTGCGACTTGTGCAGTAGTGCCTCAACAGGTCCGATTCTGACGAATGCTCCGTACTCTGATATTTCCGAAACTGCTCCATCGATGACCTCATTATTCTCCATAGTGAAGATTAGTGCCTTGAATCGAACATTCTGGTAAATCGCTCCATCGCCGTGTATGATCTTGCCTCTTCCTACTGCCTCGTGGTCGAAGGTCAACAGAGTGTAATCCTCATTCTCATCGAAACGGCCCTCAAAGGCGTCATGAGCTAGTTCATCGATGTGCTCTTCGAGCTTTCTGCCTGCACGGATGTACTCGGCAGGAATTCGTATGGTGTCCTCTCTTGTTATGAGGCTGTACATGTTTTCAGGCTCCTAAGGTACTCGGCCAGAGAACAGCCAAAGGAAGGGAGTTTTCCTCCCGTCCCTCATCGGCAGTGCCTCTGGAGGAGAGTTCCTTGAGTCCGGCGACCGACCCGTCCTGTATAAGCGCAACGGATGGAATGTGCCATTCGGCTGAGCCTCGGGTTCTTTCAGACCGTAGGTCTGAGTGAGGTTATAGGGCGAATGTTCAAGTGGATTCGAAATGCCATCTCCTATTCTGATGACATCGTGCCCGCCTGTGCTCCAGACCTCAAGGCTGCGTCAAGCAGCTCTGGGAGTGGCCTTGTTGCTAGTGATGTCACTCTCACCTGCGCTCTCTTTCTATGATAGTAACAACAGATCTGAGACTGGAGATGGGACTCAAGACCCATGGACAGATGGAGGGCAACCCTGGCCGCAAGCGGGTAGAACTTCGGACAGATTAGCGGCAGCCCCTCTCCATGCCCCTGAAGGAGGTGCCGGAGATGGCTCTCCTCAGGATGCTGCAGAACTCAAGTCAATTGTTGATCCTGCTGTCAATTGGATCTATGGTTCGTACACGATTGGAACAGATGCACTCTCGACGCCAATAGCAGACCTCTCTGCCTCGATTAGCGTGGGAGACGGAGCATCAGAAAGATGTGCTGGGAGTTCTCTCTTCACCATCTTAGTCCAAAAGACCTCATCATCTGATCCGACATACCTGAGAATAATTGAAGGAGCAGATGCGGAGTTGGCATGGGAGGTTGACTTAGGACAAACCGAGTACGTTAAGGCAGCCCCATTGATTGTCGATGTAGACGGAGATGGAATGCAGGAAGTACTCGTCGTATACGATGATTCTGCAGGAGATTTGAGAATCGACGCGTGGTCCCCTAGGCTTACCTGTTCAGTTACTGGTTGGACTACATCAAGCGATTCTAGCGAACTTATGTGGAGCTGGACAGATACCAGCCTGTTCATTAGCAGTCCAGATGGACCCTATGCATCATCTACTCTAGGAGGGCACAAGCCAACAACCCAGCCACTTTTGGCTGATCTCGACTTCGATGGTGATGCCGAACTGGTCATCGCAGCGATTGAGGATTCCTCGGATAAAAGCCCCCAGGTGATTGCCCTAGGCCTATCCGACACGGGGGCCACTCTGCTTTGGGATATCACACTCGACAAAGGTACCCATCCCTCTGACCCCGCTTTCGCACAAACAGATGACAATACAGGATTTGTTCTTCTAACAACAATTCAGGATAGTACGGGCTCGATGTGGGTGTGGAAACTTGATCATGATGACGGAGAGGACAATTGGGGAGGATATTCCCTAGGTCCAGGAGAGAGTAATAGTGACTCAGCCCCACATGTCAGGCTTCCTGGGCCAATTATCGTGAATCTGGATGGACAGAGCGATCCGGAGATGATTCTCACCATACCTACTGACTCAGACGGTCAGAGTTCGGTCGATGGGGCGGAATTCATCGGCATGGAAATCGGTGATGCTACTGAGATTTGGTCATTTGAGGCATCGAATGGGTTTGCTGACGCACCTCCAACCGCCGTAGATACAGATGCAGATGGCCAGCATGACAGAGTCTGCTGGGTCACATGGTCCGAAGAGAACATACTGACTAGGCACGGTCACGCGGGTTGTCACGATTTAGGTGTCAACCCGAGTCAGGCTTGGGTCAAGAGTCTGGAAAGAGAGGGGGGTAACACGAATGACGAGATTGCAGTCTCTCCTGCTACATGGATGGATATCGATGGAAGTGGAGAACCTGAGTTGTTGGTGGCATTCGGCCGCAAAGTCTGGGCCTATGATGGCGAAGATGGGACAGTAGCAGACATCTGGGGGGCCTCAATCACAGTCTCTCACCGCACATGGGCCGCTCCTTCATTCGCCGACATAGATGGAGATGCTAACCTCGACATGGTGATTGGTGACACAGTAATTTCACATGCCGTCGCTGACGTCAGACCTCTCGTCGACTCTCGAGGTATAGACTTCAGTCCAAGTGAACCTGACCCAGGGGAACAGATCACAATAACCGCTTGGTTTGAGAATGCTGGCACTGCCGATACTGATGATCAGACTGAAGCAAAGTTGTACGCCAATGGAGAGTTAATCGGGGTGTATGAAGCCGGAACCATGGAGCCGGTAGATCCTACTGGTAGCGGTAGCATCGAATCATTCAGTACCTACTGGAGTGGACCTCTGGGGGAGCATGAGTTTGAGTTGGTACTCGACCCCGGATCGAACGTTACTCAGTCTAGAAGAGACAATGACGCCCAGACCGTGTCTTTGGTCATAGTGCCTACATACAATGCGAGTTTTGAGATTCCTAGCGAACCCGTCAGAGTTGACCCGGGTTCATCGACCATTGCACTCCCAACTGTTCGTTCAACCGGTAGGCTTGCGGGCACCTGGAGTCTTGGTGTGGATGATAGCGGCCTGCCTGAAGGATGGACTTGGCAGGATGAAACAAGTGGAGGCATAAGTGGTATCGAGATTGGTGTTGACCAGATATGGAATCCAACATTGAGAGTAATAGCACCTTCTGATGCTCTAGGCTCAGACAATGGCTATCTGGGGCTGACCCTTACTTTGGACTCCGACCCACAGAACTACAGTGCCTACGCCACTCTTCCTGTAGAGGCAAATCGAACTAGGGGGTTGTCCCTTAGAGGGCCTGATGGGACTGCATCCAGCTCTGGCTATGGATTGGTCGGAGTTGAGGCTGATGCCTGGATTCTTGTGCATAATCTGGGCAATGCGGATGAAACTCCCGTCATCCAAGTTGGCGGCACTCCTTGGGGAGATACCGATGGAGATGGCCAGACTGACAACGTAGTCAGTCTGTATGACCTAGAAGGAAACTCGCTCCCAGCACTAAGCCTATCTGCAGGCGAGATAAAACTCGTTTCTGCTAGACTGAATGTTCCTTCGAACGTTAATTTGGGAGACTCAGTGAGTACTCAGATGACTATGTGCGTAGGTAGTGCGGATGAGGAAGAGTGTTCTACCATCTCTCTAGACTATGAAGCATCAGGAGTAGTTGCGGATGTCCATCAACGCAGTGTTCCAGCAAGTGGTCTGCAATGGGAAGTAAAAGCAGACATGCCGCCCGATTCTGGACAGTTGACTTGGTCTCTATATGATTCTGGAATGGCTATTGATGGATGGATCTGGAATGCCTCAGGGGATCTGACAATACAGGGAGATTCGATTGTCATGACCGGTTCTCCGAGTAGCCTAGCTTCGGGGTACTTGCAACTCGATTTACCAGCTAATTCTCCTCCTGCATTCCATTCGTTTAATGATGCGAGTTCCGAGTCTGCCAGTCATGTACTTCGCATGTCTTTGGAAGTTCTGCAGATTCACCGTGCAGCCATACTCATTACCTCTCCAACCGAACAACCGCATACAGTAGATGTCGATGAAGAGACCTTAGTCATGATTAGATTGGAGAATCCGGGTAACGGCGCAGACACGTATTTACTGAGTCACGAGATAATAATTGACGAGAATATCTCAGAAGACCCTGGCGTCACAGTGTCGTTCTCAAACGATGTCGTCACACTCGGTGCTGGCAGTCTAACCAGTATTCCGGTGATGGTTACCCTACCAGAGACAACTCCTGCAGGACACCCGGTTGGAATTTCCATCATCATGGCCTCTCAAGGTAATTTGGAAGTAATTGATGCAGATACTGTGCTGCTACAAGCAAGGCAGGATCATCGATGGGGATTCGAGGCTACGGCAGAAGGTAGCCCTCTGATTGAAGGAGGGCACTACTCAGTGGAGCCGGGTTCTGTTTTCTCGATTGAAATTGTCGCGACAAACGAAGGCAATCTAATTGATGATTTGGAACTGCAAGCCGATTACAATCTGAGTCTGATTGGAGAAGACGATTCGAGTAATTGGGTGGTAGAAGGTAGTTCGGCCGAAGGAGTAGGAGTCAACGACTCTACCTCACTAATGGTGAATGCGACTATCCCTGCTGATGCTTGGAACGGTTCATTGATGCACGTTTCAGTTTCCGCTAGGGCACAAGGCGAAGAAATGAGTAGTTTTGGCTTCAGTCTGGAAATAAGCAGAGTCCCGGGGTGGGCTGTGTATGCGGATGAAGCTAATCTAGAGATTGACCCGTCTGGTTCCCAAGTTGAGTTAACTGTAGTACAGATGGGGAATGCTGACTCCAAGCCATATCCAACTATTTGGGTGAGTGGAGAGAATGGATGGATAGTAGAGCAGCCGGATGTACTACCAGTACTAACTCCTGGAGAAACTGCTCCTCTAACTCTCAATATCACACCTCCCGAAACTGCTCAGCATGGAAGGGCTGTAGAGTTGAATATCAGATTGAGAGATGGAGATGGAAGTGGAGAGACTGAAATCACTCTGCCACTTAGAGTGGCGATTATCAGGGATTTCGAGATGTCATCAATTGGCGAATGGGTGATTTCCGAGTCTGGAGGATTTCCCTTGGTCGAACTTCTCAATCAAGGAAATGCTCCGACTACAATTTCTATACAGGTTCTGAGTCTCCCTGTTGGGTGGGCCGTGTCCGGACAAACCGAATTGGTACTAGGAGTTGGGGAGATTAGAGGTGTACCTCTAGAGGTAATTCCTGCAGAAGGCTGGGATGGTGGTTTGCAGACGATTAGAATCCTTGCTGAGGATGAGGATGGGAATCAGAGGGAGGTTGCTCTTGACACCTCTCAGCAGACATACGCGTGGTCATCAACCCCGGTCATTGTAGGTATGAACGGCGACCAAGTCGTCATCGACATTCATGGTGCGGATTCGTCCACAACTGTAATCGATTCTACTTCAGGGGTTCTAACTGCATTGCCAGATGGCGGCTGGGCTTTACCAGTCGTCGCTTCGGGTGAGGGGACAATTACTGTGGGTTCCGAGACTCTGGTTTATCTCGCACATTCATCGCAACCTCCGTCTCGGGTCGCTTCTTGCAGTATCTCTGGAGCCATCGGAGATGTCATCGCTCAATGCACTATACAGAACGGAACCGATGGTTTCCATTACACGATGATGCTGATTGATGATGAGGGCAGCATGCTTGGCTCCAGTTCAGGATTTGTTTCTGAGAACAACTCGCTAGGGCCAATCAACCTGAGTGCTGAAGGATGGTCTCCCGAACCAGGAATCAGGGATTTAACTGTCAGACTACTCGATGGCAGAGGAGTTGTAACCTACCAAGAATCCAAGTCTTTTGATATCAGAAGGACCGATTGGAATGTTGGCATCAACGAAGTTGAGCTCGAAGGAGAGGGCGATTCCCAGAGAATCAGAGTCTCTTGGCAACGGAGCGATAATGTCAAGGAATTGCTAGCCCAGTATGATGCCGATTGTAGTCTAACTCTTGATGTCGATGAATACAGTATGTCTCACAGCGTCGATTTGACTGCCGTATTCCCTGTAGCTTTCGAGATCAACCGCCCCAGCGTGGCACAGGATGGTGATGAGTTAGTAGTCACAATGGGCTGTTCGTTCCCATGGGATGTTGATTCAGATTCCAATGACAACGAAGGTAGAGTGATTCTGTCAGGGGGTGTAGTCGAACCTTCCAGATATCCTGATTTGGGTACTTCTGTGGCTGCAGCAGCTCTAGTAATCGGAGTTAGCGTCGCCTTGGCATGGATAATCAGAAACAACCGAGAAGGAAAGCAATTGATGGAGATGGCAATGAGTGCTGCAGAGGAGAAAATGCTCAGCAAAGATACTCGGGCCAATTCTGTTGAGGAGAAAGTCGTCGAGCCCAAAACTCCCGTAGATGAGGCTCCCGTAGATGAGCCCGAGGTAGAAGAGTCCGAACCAGAACCAAGTGATGAGTTTGAGGCGAGATTACGCCGGCTGATGAGGGATTGATTACAACCTCATCCTCTTGGA
>CAYYAH010000018.1:0-4529 GCA_964470075.1 uncultured Candidatus Poseidoniales archaeon | reverse complement strand
GCAGTTGGAACCGTCCTGTGAGGCTTGCTCAAACAGCATGACTTGTTGAGGCAATCCCGTAGACCAAAGAGAGACTTCGTGAGTAATTTTGGACAAAGACAGTAGAACCTCTCTTGGATCGCGAATTAGAAAGCAATTAGTTACATTCTGGATCCAGTCGAGGTTGGCCCCCGGTGTAATGTGATGACACATGTGCTTTTGATACCAGATTTCTGCCCCCTCAGGGAATCTTCCCGTCAGTGCCTTTGCAATTTTATGATAGTCGGTCTCATATCTGTCTATTACCTTCTGAGCACCGGGGTGATCGACTCCAGACTGTTCTAAGTAATGTGCGTAGAACGGTTCGTCAATTGCACAGCAGTCACCCCTGTTCTCAAATGAGTACATCATTGCTGTCGAGATATTCCTAGGTCCAGACCACATCGCGATTCTGCGCCCATCATCCACTGCTCTCACTCCTTACTAGGTCGATGTACAGATTCTGTAATCTCTCGCACATTGGGCCACGTATACCCTCTCCGATGGCCTTACCATCAAACGATACTACTGGAGTAAGGCCGGCGAAAGTACCAGTCACGAACGCTTCGTCGGCAGACCTAACATCGTCAAGAGTGAAATCCTTCTCAAATGCAGGGATTTCATTTACGCTGCATAAATCGAGTACTTTTCTACGGGTGATTCCATCGAGACAGTATTCGCCCGTTGATGTCCAAACCTCTCCGTCCCGGACCATGAAGAAATGTGTAGAGTTGCAGGTGGATACGTAGCCGTGTGGATCAAGCATCAGTCCCTCATCGCCGCCTAGATCCGCTGCTTCTATGCATGCAGCAATACAATTGTGTTTGGAGAGGCTGTTTATTCTCGGGTCCTGTATATTATGTCCGCCCCTTATAGTGCTGACAGACACAAGACTGATGCCATCTCTGGCCCTATCCTCATTGGCCCTCTTGTACTCAGGAATTATTACTAGAGTCGGTGGGCTTGAGATTACCCATGGAGCTTGATACGGAGTGGGTTTTAATCCACGGCTGACGATTAATCTGATGTGGGCTCCATCAGACATACCATTGGCGTCAACAACCCTATGGATTTCAGACAAGATCTCTTCTCTTGACTTTTCAATGTCCATAGAAATTGTCTTGGCCCCATGAAACAGACGATTCATGTGCTCATCAATGAATACTATGTGTCCATTATGCAATCTGAAAGATTCCCAAACTCCATCACCTAACAGGAAGCCAGCATCGAATACTGAGATTTTTGCTTCACTTCTGTGAAGCAAGTCTCCATTGACTGAGATTATGACTTCTGAGTTTCGAGGATCATCCTCATACTCGTGAGTTCCCATCGCCTACCTCAGAAATCGTTCCCAGTAAGCCGCTCATACATAGAAGCGTACAGTTGTGCCGTCTTGTCAATCATTCCCTGAGGGAGTGCTGGAATTGGTGGCTCATCTAGACCTTTGTCTCTAGCATCGTACAGAGCCTCATGATGGCCAATATGGATGTAATGTTCTCTTACGAACTCTTTCGAGAGAGATTCGATTCTTCCTTGAGCATAGGTCTCTGCATCCCACCATCTGTCTTCATCCAGAGTTCCGAACGAGTCGACAAGTACTGGTTTTCTTCCAGACCCCAGAGCGAACTCCTTCTTGCCGTCAACGTGAATCAATCCCCGCTTTCCGGCCTCTCTTTCGATAATTGCGTCAATCTTGAGAACTGCTTCTAGAATAGAGTCGAATTCCTCTTCGGTCAGATTGGATATCTGCAGGGCCTCCTCTCTGTCAAGTAGACGATCGAAGGCCTCGAACTTGGTAGAGACTTCGAGATACGGCTTTGGTAGTTTGCAGTTCTCCTCCAACTCAATTCCTGACTCAAACCCGAACTCTTCTGGTCCGACCTCGCCCTTAGCATAACGACGCCAGCCGGAACCTGCTAGGTGGTGTCGGCAAATTACCTCGAGTGGGACGAATACGTTCTCCATGTCTCTCGGGATAGCCCCGGGCTCCTTGATTACCTCGAATCGCTTGGCTAGACATCTATCGGGAGCATTCATCTCAATTAGATGAGTATCGCATATTCCTTCGTTTGTAATTAAATCGAACCAGTGACAGGTTGTTCTGTTTAGGCTCTCTCCCTTACGCGGAATCAGAGATGGAATGATTTGGTCGTAGACAGATATCTGGTCAGTATATCTGAACTCTAGTACATCCGGATTGTCTGTGCTCCAAACTTGCTTGACCTTGCCGCTGTATAGTAACTCACCCATGATAGAGTTGGAAGATAGAATGACGATGAACATTCCTGAAGTTCATTCAGCTCAGTCTCTTCGTAGTGAATTGTAAATGATGAATACTGCAAGTATTGAAATCAGAATCCAGCGTCTATCGAATTCATCACCTACTTGGTTGTCATCTCCTCCAAAAATTTCGTTCACATTATCCAATATAGGAGAGTATTCGGAGGCCATCAGAACGATTCCGTCAACATAGTACGCCTGACCCCCTCGAAGTCCCTTGGAGACTGCCTTCTGAGCAGTCATCGACCCTACCAGGAAGTCACAATCTCCTCGCTTGAGATCTTGAACTGCTTCAAACTCCCCTCCGCTATTCCAGACTCTGAATGAGATTTGGACTGAGTAATGGCTGGATATTCGAGTAGCCACCATCTCAAACATATCGACCTCAAAACCCCTCATTACAGCTGATTCATCTAGTCGGGACATCGGCGATCCTTGGTCATGCATACAGGCCACTAACTCCTGTTCTTCGTGAATCATTTCGTAGAGTACTCCTCCTTCAGTAGGCGTGGGCCATTGGTGCGCCTGAGAGACCATTGTCATGTCCATCTCCTGTTCACCTAGGAACCATGACAGGTATGTATCTGAATCAGAATTGGAAGAGAATATCTCCTTCAATGCAGAATTTATTGCATCCATTAGCTCGGCATTCCCGAAATCCTGCTGCGTGTCAGTCCTGACTACAGGCACATAGTAGTCGGTTTGCTCAACCATACCAATTATTTCCAAACCGGGCGTATTCTCGGATTTATTGGGATCAGAGGCAATAATCTGCGAGGTCAGGAAGAAATCGACATTTCCAACCATCAAATCTCGCATCGCCATATTGTAGTCGGGATAGATCTGCTCCGAAATGTGCGCATGTGAATCCAACAGATGTGAGACTGGGGTTTCTTCCGAGCTGGCTACTGTATACTCAGAACTGCCCGAGACCACAGATGATGAAGATACTAGCAATAATGCTAGACAAAGGCAAACTGTCACCGCCCTCATGACTCTAGGGGTCGAGATTGCGACTTAGCATTGATGGTCCGCCTAGACTATATTCATCAAGGAGTCTCGGAAGGCGAGGGTTGGTATGTTGCAACGGGATTCTCGGGCCTCTGAATCTAGTGCCCCCATGGTTAGTCGAGTAGTCACAGTTGCGATGCTAATGATTCTAGTCGCACTCGTGTCGCCAAGTCAGGCTAGGGACTTCCAGAGCAGTTGGGTAGTTGTCGAAAGTGGAACCTCTGAGGACCTTCTCACTGCAGCTGAATTCGATGGTCAAGTCTGGGCTTTTGGCACCGGAGGTGTGATGCTAAACAGCGGTGACAACGGTGAAACTTGGCAGAATTCAGAATCGCCAACAGAATCTGATATTCACCATTCCGACTCAGATTTCGGGTCACTGCTAGTTGCTGGCGATTCGGGGCTGATACTTCTCAAGGAAGACCTAGGGTCCAATTGGCTGGACATATCACTCTCCGGGGAATCACAAGTCAATGGAGTCTCGCTAACAGGGAGTCTGAGCGTTATTGCAGTTGGTAACGGAGGAGCCATTCACAAATATGAGGATGGAATTTGGGAGAGCGTTTCACTTACTATAGAATCAGACTTGATGGCTGTTTCCTTCTATGACGAAGAGTCGGGAGTAATTGTAGGCTCAAATGGGACGATATTGTTCTCAGATGATGGAGGCGAGAATTGGGACTATCGCGAAGCGCCTGAAGGAGCGGGTGATGCCAACATCATCGGAGTCGAGTACTACGGCATTAGCAGGATTTACGCGATTACCGATGACGGGAGGATTCTAATTTCTACGAACAATGTTGCTCAGGGTATCGAGGTCGGTTTCGAATGGACGCTAGTTGACTTTGAGAGGCATTATCCTCCAGGGAGCATTGAGTTTCTGAGTCACCCCCTCGACCTCGATGTCGAGTTGACTTCTCTTCAGGTGGTCACTACTACTAAGCTAATGATGACCGGGGAAGGTGGATACCTCTCCATCAGCACCAATGGAGGATCTATCGTCTCACAGCAAATTAATCCGTTGGCGGGCGAAGACCTTGACTTCAACTACATACACATGGTGAATTCATTTGTTGGCATAGCCGTCGGGGACAATGGGGCTATACTCTGGACCGAGGACGCCGGAGTCGATGATCAAGTCGGCTTCGTGGTACCTGACTACGAAAACTTCGGAGTATTCGTCGATGAGACGAAAGAGATGTTCCTAAGTGGATTCATAG
>CAYYAH010000017.1:12636-17108 GCA_964470075.1 uncultured Candidatus Poseidoniales archaeon | reverse complement strand
CTTCATTGGCGAAGAAAGTCTCCTTGTCAGAAATATCTCCAGTTCTTCCACGAGACTGTGCTCTTTGCCAGCGTGCTTCCATCCCCGCTCGAACTTCGATGAGAATGAAATCCTCACGCTCCCGTAAGGCTTCGACTTCACCAGGTGTTCGTATCGAGTCGATTACTGCATTCTTTCCATCTAATCTCTCAAGCAACATTTCAGCGAGGATGCCCGGCCCACCCACTCTGCGCAATTCATTGCCACCTTCGATTAGGTTCTCGCGAGATTCCTCAACTCCCCTTTCTTTGAGATAAACACGAATTGAGTCAGAGCAGGATTCGCTCTCGAATCCCTTGGAAACAAGCCAAGCCACAACTGTAGATTTACCTGAGGCGTAACGACCAGTCAGCCCTACCAGCACAGCATGACGATGTGTACTCCGTGCATAGCGATTTCGTCACGACCAGTATCTTCGAGTACGCGCGTACTTCAATTCAGCATTGTGAATAGATCTTAGCAATCGAATCCTCTCTCCCTTCACATGCCCGCGCATAATTCTGGTAGCAGTCTCCTCTGCTATTCCACGACCCATCAGACACATCACTGCTTCAACACCGTGGTTGCGCACCAATTCGGCATTCTTCTCCATCTTCCCTCGGATTGTATGATCTCTGCTGGAAACCCACTCCGCCAACATCCCCTCCATCCTCTCAGGGGCGCAAGCTAGCATCCTGCCACCGCAAGATGAGCAGCCCTCTATCCTCTCCTTCATCCTTCCCACCCTACCTCGTCGCTTGCTCTGGCAGTTGAGGCAGATTAGCACTGCACGCTCATTCATTAGACGAATCTCAAGACGCTCTCGAAGCTCCTTGTCCGACCAAGATGGCAGTAACAAGTCGCGCTCTCCTTTGGGACTCATTCCGAGCGGCCCAGTAGCCGTGTGAGAAATATCGACCGTGCCATTCTGAATTTCTCTCATCACATCCACGGTGGAGTCTATATCCATCCTCTCGTGGAAAAGTTTGTCGAGAGACTCCTCGATTACTGGAGTCCCTCTATATCTCTCCATCAATCCCTCTAGGTGGACCTTCCTAGGATCGACACCTTTGGCGAGCACACCCATTCTACGGGCTACTTGCACTACTCTCCACTTGACAGCGAGCCCATTTGGAATGGTCATCCTAAGAATAGACGGAAGGGCATCCGGTGGAGTCTCTTGCAGCCACTCGACGACGTTACCTGCACTCATCCCAGGAACTTGGAATGAGATTCTGTATGGGTCCACCAGAGCCCTGCCCATCTTCCCTTGCAGCATCGAGCCCATAGCTTGGATGAAATGAGCCAGAGTCTCGTTGATTTTTGAACCGCGGCAGGTGTTCAGCACGATAGTTCCATCCCTGTTCTCCACAGTCATTGTCCTGTCATCGGGAAGCACACCTGTCGCATCGAGATGTTCAGCAACGCTAGTCACTATGGTCTCTGCAGCAATCTCAGATAGAGGATATGACGAGAATGACTCACACCCAACTTCTTCAGGTAATGCTCCAATTTCTATTGCTGCACTTCTTCGCATTCGCCCAACTTCTTCGGCAATTTCTCGAGGCACAGGTGGCAACTCTCCCGCCCAAATAGGGGCCTCACCACTTTCCTTCACTGGGGCGACTAACAACTCCTCCTGCTCGGGGTCAGCATCGATAATCTCCCAGGTTCGTCCCGCCATGACGAATCTGCGTGTTCGCCCAAACGATTCACTACCCCCGTCTCCCAAAGATAGTACAAAGGCCTCATCCACTGAGCCCAAGACCCGACGAGTAACAGCATCTCTCACTCTGTATGACATCTCATCAGGAATCATCGAGTAATGGTCACCACGCGTCTTGCCGAGCCTACCAGCAGGAGAAAACCAACCTCCCTTGAGTGAATCTGGTAGGGCCTGCAATAACTGCCGTCGCCACTTTTCCTTATCAGAATCAGAAATCTCGTCTTCCCAAGAAGGACGCTCTTCAGGAGCATCTCCTTGACTCCTCGAGACGAGCTCGGCCCATAACTTCGAAGTCCAAGTTGTTACGTCTGAATCAGCAGGATCCTCAATCAGTCGAAGTAGCCAACGATCATCGAGCACTCTGAGTACTGCCAGAGTCGACTCATGAGACCATTCTTTCAAAATGGAACATCTCTGTAGAATCTCTGTAGCCATAGTAAGAGGAACTACGCCTCTTTCTATCGCCATCTGGAGAAGTTGGTTAGCGACCACAATGCCCGGGTTAATTCTCCATTCGACCCCCTCAATCTCTCCTTCCATCGCCCTTCGGGCGATGACTGCCGCCTCTGAGATACCGTCAGCATCCCAAGCTAGGACTCGCCCACGTCCTGTTCCGCCCATGTGGTGCTCCGCTCTACCTAATCGCTGTAGCATCCTATCTACTGCTCTTGGACTCTGTATCTGATGCACTCTTCGAATTGTGCCGATGTCAATGCCTAGTTCAAGGCTACTTGTGCAGATTAAGGCATTCAAATCACCCGCACGTAGAGAATTCTCCATCTCCTTCCTAGTTTCAGCTGCTAGGCTACCATGATGCACTCCAATCGTTAGTTCAGGTGAAAGGTGAGACAACCTCTGCGCGACAGTTTCAGCTGCACTTCGCGAATTCACGAATACTAGTGATGGATAATCTTCGAGCAGAGTACGTGAAAGGGACCTGAATGCTGCTACCGAACTGGGAGAGATGGACCACTCTACAGACATGACTTCGTCCTCGGGCATGATTCTTTCTCGATGCACCTCAATCTTCGTTGTCCTAGGTGCCGGGCCATGTACTGGCTCAGCATGGGGATGCATCCATCTCGCCATCTCATTCGGATTGCCCACGGTGGCGGACAACCCCACTCGCTGAATCTGCTCACTGCAGTATTCCTCGACCCGTGCGATTCCTACCAGTAATTGTGAACCACGCTCGGATGCAGCCAAATCGTGAACCTCGTCTATTACGATGGCACGTACTCCAGCAAGATGCTGCCTGAGACGGCTGCCTAGTAGCATAATCTGGAGAGTCTCGGGAGTAGTCACCAACAAATTAGGAGGTGATCGGGATTGACGTGTCCTCTCGCTCTGTGGTGTATCTCCGTGACGTAGTCCTACAGTGAGTCCTAGAGGCTCCAGCATGGCCCCGAGTCTTCTGTCGATATCACGATTCAGGGCTCTGAGTGGGGTGATATACAGAATCGATAGGCCCTGCCATTCCTCAGAAAGAGCCCTCGAGGCTAACGGTAGCACCGCAGCCTCAGTCTTACCGCTGCCTGTGGGGGCTAGTAACAGCCGGTGTCCTCCTCCCAATAGTCCGGGCAGCGATTCCTGCTGAATCGGCGTCAATTCCCATCCTAGCTCTTCGACTAAATCAGAGACGAGAGGATGAAACTCACCACTCGATTGCCCGGACATGACTCATCGCCTCATTGCACAGCCGAAAACCCTCGCACCGATTACGGGTGTTCGGGGATTGGGTCAGACCAATGTGACATCTTGTTCAGAGTGATTGTCACATTGGTGATTTCTCCTTCTTCCCAGTAGTCTACAGCGATGAATGTGGGCCTGTTGTCCATAATCTCCCAACACTCAAGAGCTCTCTCCAGAAGATTGTCGTAATCGTTGACATCTACAGCCCTTACGGGATCAGGTAGCCCGAACACGCTGGTCAACCAGTTGTTCAGGTGCCAAACCGGCTGTGACCCATCTCCCCTGTAGACTGTGCAAGTCATGTCCTCAGGATTGTCCTCTGCGTAATCAGTTGTCCAACTGAACACACCGAAGTCATGCAACCAGGGAAAACTATCGTTTTGAGACTGTTCCCAGAATACTACTAGGTCGGTTCCTGCCAGAACCAAATCACCTAGGCTCGGCCAAGGCTCACCTAATGTGTGAGTATAGATTCGATCGTACATTCCCGTCTCTATGAACAGAAACTCGAGGTGTTCCGCTGGAACATAATTTTCAATCAGAAGTGTGACTACATCACCGCTGCTATTGTTCATCAGAGAGCCAAGCAGTTTAATCCATTCGAAAGCGTCAGCTTCGCCAAACTGACAGGGATGAAAGAACTGACCAGTACCATGACAGAATCTCACATCCTCGGCACTAGTATTCTCATAACTTCGGTGATGCGAATCCACCATGAATGCCCTGATGCCACCATCCCACTGCCACTGTAGGCCCGTGTAATGATTGACACCAATCAGAAACTGCCCTTCTACAGTAGAGTAAGCGTTGTGAGTCTCAGGGAATGTGAAGTCATCGTATGTCCTTAGACAGTAGATTGTCTCTCCATGACAAATCATCATACTATCAGCATCGCGAGGATCGAATCCCCTCTCTTCTTCCCATCCGTTAGGTAAACCGTCTCCATCCATATCTGAGTCTAGAGCATCGCACATTCCATCGCCATCAATGTCAGAAGGGATCGAAGTCGCGTTCCAAGCATCACTCATGCAATCAA
>CAYYAH010000017.1:0-12626 GCA_964470075.1 uncultured Candidatus Poseidoniales archaeon | reverse complement strand
CGAGTTCGACGGTGTTGTTGTATCCGTCCCCATCTACATCGGCATCCTCAGAGTCGATGATTCCGTCCCCATCCATATCAGGTGGAGGAGGAGAAGTACAACCTGCGACCAGAAGAAGACAGACCAGCAAAGCAAAACCCCATCTACGCATCGAATCGACAGTCTGAGTCAAGCACATGAACCAATCGGAGCAGATTCGTACTCTGTAGTTAGACGACTTCGGCATGAACTGGTCGTCGGAAGGCACTAATCGGGAGAGCATGACGCCGGGCCGAGAAAGATGGCGAGCAGAGGCACCTCCAAGCAGGGTTTCATCATACGTTGGTGGCATAGCCAGAATGATCGGCATTTTGCCATCATCACGTATTCGAGCATACTATCTGTTGCATCATTAATCTGGGGTTTTGTCTTTCTATTCTTGTTGGGGGGCCACAGTGATCCAGATCTACAGCATCTTGTACCCTGGAGCTGGTTGGCCTTCGTCGGCGGGCTAGTAGTTGCCTTCTATGCCGCACCAGAGTTCTTCGTATACTTGGGTCAGAAGCAAATCCTCGAAGATATACTACAACTCGACTCTAGGCCAGAGGTGTTGCGCCGTAGAAAGGAGGCCGAGGATGCAGCAGACATGCTAGGAACAAGATACCAAGCACGTCTAATGGGACTCTATCAGGTTCACAACATCAACATCGGCAAGAAGTACAGAGTCGAAGCGATTACACCAATGAGGCCATATTTCGACGCTACTGGGGAGACAGCCAGATTACTTCCTGCAGATGACAATACTTGGTGGAACACTACTGATTCCATACTCTCCCGAACTTTACCCGGGCTACACGCTCTCAGAAACCCGGACGTAAATCGTGGAATCATGATTTCATCCGCTGTTGTTGCACTCGGACTCGCAGCTAACTCAGCACTCGGAATGTTCAGAGGCCCGAGCGGAGAGATGGACCACACATTGGATCTTACAGCCTCACTATACGAGCTCTCGTCTGTACACGAACCATCTCCCTTCTATGATGCTGTGAGCATACTCCTCATACTGGTCTGTGGAGCCATTCTATTCATGACTAGACCTGGACACTCTTCTTCTGAGGAGGAGGAATAGATGACAGAGCTAGCTAGGGAAGCGACACTAGCAATCGGACTTGTTACTATTCTTCTAGGCTCAATGTGGGTCGCCACAGGTTCGTTTCCTCCTATGGTAGTAGTCGAGTCGGGCTCCATGATGCATGAAGATGAAGGCTCTGTAGGAGCCATCGACCCCGGAGATTTGGTCCTAGTGATGAACCCAGACAGAATCGAGATAGTGACCTACGTTGAGGCAACTGAGGAAGGTAACAAGAATTTCGGATATGAGACTCACGGAATGGCAGGGGATGTCATCATCTACCGCAAGAATGGAGGTTCAGACACCCCAGTTATTCACAGGGCTCTACTTCAGGCAGTAGTAAACTCATCAGGGGGCTGGGATGTCCCAGGAACCTCTCTGGTAAATGTGGACAGCATTACATGGACTCTTGATTACGAGTGCCCATATCATGGTGGGACTTACAACCTGAAGATAGACAGCTGGGAGCCAAACCATGGAGGATACCTGACTACCGGAGACAACCCCGACAGCAATGGATGCAAGATAGACCAACTAAGGGCAACCAGCCCCGAAGCCAGCGAGACCTACATCCGAGGTAACGGTCTAAAGGATGAGAACGGAAATCCTGTCCTTGCCGTCAAGGACGAGTGGATTATCGGAGTGGCTGCGACCGAGATTCCTTGGCTTGGAGCAGCCAAACTAGCGATTTCGGGAACATCATCGTCTGTTACTGACTCGACTTGGAGAAGTCTTGGAATGGTAGTCGCGTTAATCATCGCGACTCCATACCTGATGGAAGCAATCGCAGAGCGTAGGAAAGACAAATCGAAGTTAGACCAGCCTAGGCAGGACGATTGGCAAGATGACGATGAATAGAATAACGAAACTGCTCATACTACTAATCCTGCCCGCCATTGACTCTATTCTCAATGGATTCGCTCCCTTTACCAGTCGAGACAAGACTGAGTGAACACCGTCCTTGACAATATGACCTCCATCGAAAGGAATCATTGGAATTAGATTGGCAAAACCCAGTAAGAAATTAATCCAAACCATCCAGAATAGGAAATCGAAGAGCATCAGCATACCCTCAGTCCCAAGAGCAGATGCGATGGCGCCATCACCTGCCTCAAGCAATTCTCTCTCCTCAAGTAACATAGTTTGACCATCGTATGCAATCGGGACACCAATCATTCCTAGAGGGGCTAGCAGTACACGATCTGAAGATATGATGTTGGAGTACATTTCAACGGTGCTGTTGGAAGAACGTAGCCCACTGACTCCGAGAAAAGCATCACCCTGCTCTATTCCTAAATCTGCAAGAAGCACCTCTGTGTCTCCAATACATGTAGAGTCTCCTTCGCACAAATCGATGTAGTAGTCGTGACGATCTCCTAGAGTCACCACGACCTGTCTTTGAACTCGTTCTCCATCCGAGTCGGGATGTGAGAGCACGGAGAATACTGCTGTTTCACCAGCAGAGAGATTCGACATCTCGTCCTTGAAGTCAGAGTATCCAGAAATCATCTCTCCGTCAATGTGGGTGATAATTTCGTAAGGAAGCAGACCTCCCTCCTCTGCACCCTCTCCGGCGATGATTCCGGAGGCATATACTCCGGGCGAACTCGCAACAAGACCGGTTGCCGCAGCTGAGAGAAGCAACAGAGCCAGATACGTCGCGATGATGTTTATTGATGGCCCAGCGGCATACAGACGCATCCTCTCCCTCAGAGGAGCTCTGACCATCTCGTGATGTTGCGGCTCGGCAAAGGCTCCGATAGGAATCGGTCCCGCCAATAGAAGCCCAAAACTGCGCACACGCATGCCATGTGCTCTCGCTTGGATGCCGTGACTGTACTCGTGGATGACGAGAGCGAAAATTAGGGCTAGGACAGGCCACCAGAACGGGACGAAGCTGGTGACCCCAGGAATCAGAAGGAGATCACTGGCTGGCAGATATTCCTCTGGAGGAGACATGGCAGTAGTAATAGCAGCTAAGAATAGAAGAGAAACAACTCCAATCATTATCAGCAGACATAGCCAGATTGAGAACTCCCCGAATCCTCTCCAAAATGCTCGAGGTCTCGATACTTTCTCTAGGATTTCCTGTCCTTGCTTGGTCCTGACCATAAGGACCACTCCTAACATTCTAGAAACTCCGTATTGATCTAGGATTCCTTGATCTTCCATCCAGAGCAGTATGAGGTACCATACTGTGATTGCAGTGAGGGCCCAAAGAGGCATTCCGAATAGATACAGCACTGACAATGTCAACAGGGGCAACAGGTAACTCCGTTGTCCCGGTTCCATGACTCATGGGCGGTATTTTCCCTATTCAACCTGCGTCTGACATACGCTAAGCAAATGAGGCCAGTCCCCCTCCCCGATTCATGCCCGAGTCTACCGGTAACCGCTCAAAGAGCGATAACAGGAAGATTGACTCTCTCAGACGTGAGAGAGACAGTATTCGCAGAATCCTCAAGCAGGCTTCTATGGATGGAGTCAAGGAGAATTTAGAGAGGCTGAGCGAGAGACTCGACAGAATAGAGTCAGAGATGCCCGGAGACTCTAATTCGTCGACTCCAGAATAGACTGAAGCCTGAGCGAAGCCGAACCCTCATCGATCGAACGTGCTCCATCAGAGCGGCATACAAGCGCAAGGAATCTGTGAAGTGGCATGCCTTTCTCCCAGTTAAGATGAGGAGTACCGTTCTTTGTCAGGGGAAGTTTGGGAATACTCCTGGACAAATGTCGGAGTTTACCAGTCAGAGACTCAACCTCAACACGCATGATACGCCAACTATCTCCCCTAACTCCCTTTAGTCGATACGCGTAGAGCGGCAGAAGACCACATCTCTCACCGGTAACACGCAGAGCCTCGTACTGATCCATAGTGCGGCCCGAAAGGTACTGCTTGGGTGACTTCGAGGATTTGACTTCTATAGGGAAGCACATATCCCCCCGCAGAGCGAGCAAATCACCGGTTCCTTCCGAGCCACTGCCGGGCGCTCTGACCACAAGAAAGGGCCTCTGAATGACCTGCATCGCCCTTGCCCTTTCGACTTCGGAACACGATTTGATAATCGCCCTAACTCCCTTAATCTCGCCTGCTAGAACAGCGCGAAGCTCGCGTTCGTATATGCTGCTCACGGTACTATCGCATTCTCAGGGTTCTTGAGGACATTGGTGAGCGATTACTGGAACTTGCCCTTTCGGTATTCCCTCGTCCTGTCGACTCCCGGAAATCTATCCTCACTTTCCCTGTATACGGTTTTCATGTTCGTCAGGAAGTTGTTCTCATTGGTGACAATCAGAAACATGTCGACACCCGGGTCATCATCTCCATCCATCCACTCTAGTACGATTTCCATCGTCATTCTTGCTCCTTCACGGTGAGGATATGCGAAGACATCCATGCCTAGAGGAGGAGTTACCAATGTGTTGCGGGGCTCTATCCCCTGAGTCTCTTCGAATAGAGCATCGTAAGACTTCTTCAACAATTCTCTCCTAAAATTATCCTGAGTAGGCCTTCTGCAGTCAGGACCGACGACATGAACAAGGTGCTCCGCTGGAAGGTTGAATGAAGGAGTAGTCACAGCTTCTCCGACCCCGCATGGTTGCAGGTTTTCCTTCCTGCGCTCCTTTGCAATTCCAGCGCAGAACTCGCGCAGCTCGGGACCTGCTGCTTGGTGCATCCGCTCATCTAACCCCTCTCGACCAGCGAGACGGTTATTGGCCGGGACTACCATCACGTCACCCTCTACTTGAGTAAGGTCTCCGAACAACACTCGGACCTGTCCATGATTGCACTCTCGTACGATGACTACATCTGCCATAGGCCTCCAAGGAGGGGGCCATCGGATATCTAATCATCGGGAAGTTCCTGAAACGAGAAAATTGGGGAACCTTGATTCACGAGTGCCCTGCAGGTAGGAATATGTCCTCTGGCTATGTTCTGGTTAATGTCGAGCCCGGTCACGAGAAAAGTGTCTGCGATGCCGCCGCATCACTCGATTGTGTTTCAGACACCAATCTTCTGTTCGGAGATTATGATCTGATAATCAAGGTCGAGGGAGATGATATTGGTGATATCGCACGCAGCGTCGTGGAGCAAATTAGGTCAATTCCAGGTGTTTCGAACACTAAAACGCTAGCCTGTGCAGAGATGTGATGGAATAGTCGGATTTTCTAAAAACCCCTCAATTGGGGCGCAGTATAGCGAAATTCATCCCATAACTTCATTATCTCTCTTGAAAGCCGGAGAGACGGAGGAATTGCTACATGTCTGGAAAGAAATACTTCGTACTGATGGAAGGCGGAAATGACACCACGCAGGTGTTCGTAAGCAAGCAGCCACGCGGCGCGGCCCTCAAGGCAGCCACACGTGGTCACACCAACATTGAGCTCAGGGAGCGCGGAACCAACAAGGTCCACGTCTTCAAGGGCTGGACTGAGATGGTGAACAAGCCTGCAAACGGCCCCGCATGGTTACCAGCCAAGATCAAGAAGGCCAACGTAAGCAAGAGCGGAACAAAGCGCCTCTAGGCGTTGTTCCTGCTCTTGCTTCGCGTTCGAGCACACCCTGTAGCGTAGCGTACGCTATTATTGACCCATACCTAGTTTTCTTGCGATTATGGCCAGTGGATCGTAGTATTCTGTAACCACTCTTTCCTTGAGAGGAATAATCGCATTATCTGTGATATTAATCCCAGCAGGGCATACTTCGGTGCAGCACTTCGTGATGTTACAGTAGCCTATCCCAAAGTCATCCTTGACTTCTGGAATTCTATCCTCTGTATCCATAGGATGCATCTCAAGGTTGGCTAGGCGAACGAAGAAGCGTGGACCAGCGAATTCGTCGAACTTTTGATGTTCCCTTAGAACGTGACATGTATTCACACACAGCATACACTCGATACAAGACCTGAACTCCTGGATTCTATCCGCCTCCTGTTGGCTGAACTCCCAGTCGGGCTCCTTAGGGCCATTAATCGGAGCAATCTTCCTGTCTGTCTCGTAAGCCCAACTAGTATCTGTGACCAAATCCTTGGTCAGTGGAAAAGCCTGCATTGGCTTGACGAGCACCGGTTTGCCCTCAGGGGTTTCCTTGAGGACATCTTCCATTCTCGTCATGCACATCAGCTTGGGCTTGCCGTTAACCTCAGCGCTGCAAGAGCCACATTTGCCAGCCTTACAGTTCCAGCGGCAGGACAGATCCGGAGCATGCTCAGCCTGAATTCTATGGATGACATCGAGTACAACCATCCCCTCATCGAGCTCTACGGTATAATTTTCCATCTTTCCGAATGGCTCACCGTCCGCATCGGGCTCGCCTCGGAAGACTCGGAATGTCACTTCGTCACTCATGCTTTGCCCTCCTTGGCTAGGTCATCTGCATCTAGCAATGACTCCAAATCTTCAGGAATTGGAGGGTAGGAGACATAGTCTATTTCCATCGAGCCATCATCAGCCTGCTTAATCACGCTATTCACCTTGCCCCAATGAGTGTGATCGGATTCAGGAAAGTCATCTCTAGTGTGGCCACCGCGACTCTCTTCTCTTCGGTAAGCTGCTAGTGCACACATCCTGCTGACATCAATCATGGCACCCAACTCCAGTGCCTGATGCCACCCCGGATTGTATATTCTCCCTCCTCCGGGAGAGACTTCAGCAGCCCGCAGCTCGAGTTCATCGAGATCCTTCAGGGCATCTAGCAACAAGACGCCATTGCGAATGATGCCAGCCTTGTTCTGCATCATCTCCCTGAGATCGCTGACTACCTTAGCCGGGTTCTCGCCACCCTCTCGGCTGAGTGGAGCCAGAGTCTCCTCGACCACATCTTCAATGTCAGATTGGTCGATTCCTGCGAAGTAAGTCATTTGCTTAGCAGATTCGGCTGCCTGCTCACCAGATATTCTACCAAACACAAGAAGATCAGAGAGAGAATTCCCACCGAGTCTGTTCGCACCATGCAGTCCGGTAGCGACCTCTCCGGCTGCGAATAGTCCGGGTACCGAAGTCTCCTGAGTATAGGGGTCGACCTTCACTCCACCCATGACATAGTGGGCGGTGGGCCCGACTTCCATCGGCTGCTTTGTGATGTCAACAGCGGCTAGTTCCATGAATTGATGATACATTCCGGGGAGCTTCTTCTTAACTTCCTCTTCGGATCTCCATGAGATGTCCAAGTATGCGCCTCCGTGTTCGGAGGCGCGTCCTGCATCACGCTCACTGTTGATGGCCTTAGCAACAACATCCCGAGTGAGCAGTTCAGGTGGCCTGCGCTTGGTGGCAAGTTTGCCAGCAATTACTTCCTCTACCCATGCTTGAGATTCTTCTTCGGTATCAGCGAACTCATCTACATACATCTCAGGAATATAGTTGAACATGAACCTCTCACCCTCTGAGTTCGTCAACATACCGCCTTCTCCGCGAACACCCTCGGTAACTAGAATTCCCTTGACCGAGGGAGGCCAAATCATTCCCGTCGGGTGGAATTGAACGAACTCCATGTCGCCCATTTCAGCTCCTGCCCAATAGGCCAGAGCGTGACCCTCGCCTGTGTACTCCCAAGATCCCGAGCATACTTCCCAGCAGCGGGTGATTCCTCCTGTGGCTAGAACTATTGATTTGGCCTTGAAAACGTGTAATGCACCGTCGTTTCTATCGTATGCGAAGCAGCCTGAAACACGACCGTCAGTAAGGAACAATCTCCTGACTGTGAATTCCATGAACACATCCATTCCCATGTGGATTCCCTTCTGTTGCAGCGTTCTAATCAACTCGAGACCAGTTGCGTCTCCGATGTGAGCCAGTCTCGGGTAAGTATGCCCGCCAAAGTTACGCTGACTTGTCAGACCCTTCGGGGTCCGATCGAACACAGCACCCCACTGCTCTAACTCACGAATCCTGTCTGGAGACTCTTGAGCGTGAATCTGAGCCATCCTCCAATCACCTAGATACTTGCCTCCCTTCATGGTGTCACGGAAGTGAGTCTGCCAAGAGTCTCGATGGTCCTTGTTGGCTAGAGCAGCAGCCGCACCTCCCTCGGCCATCACAGTGTGTGCCTTGCCCAACATCGACTTACAGATCATGGCTACACTGACTCCGGTAGCACTGGCCTCGATTGCAGCCCTAAGTCCAGCTCCACCAGCTCCAATGATGACCACATCGTGCTCGTGAGTAATCACATCATTCATCACAGACCACCCCACAGAATGATGTCGTTCCATCCGAACATAGGATCGGTGCAGGCATAGATGTAGAAGTCGGTGAACATTACCCAGAACAGGCTGTATAGGGCCCATTCCTTGTGCTTTTCATTGAGTCCTGTGGAAAGCTTCCACAATCTGTACTTGAGCCTCCCCATAGGACTCCCAGTCCAATCGTTTGAACCTCCTCCAATGACGTGACGGAAGGCATGGCATCCGAAGGTGTAACCAGCCAACATCAGAACGTTGACCAACAGGCAGATTGAACCGAAACTGACTCCATATTTGTGAACATCTCCTTCGTGAAAGTTCACCGAGAGCCAGAAGTCCCAAGAAAGGATTGGCAGGTAAATCAGCATGACATACATGAAGTAGCGATGCAGATTCTGGACTACTAGTAACCCCGTTTCTCCGCTGTACTCGTCCCATGGCTTGGAGACAGCACATCCGGTAGGCTGCTGCATGAAGGCACGATAGTACGCCTTACGGTAGTAGTAGCAAGTAGCACGGAAACCGGCCGGGAAAATCAGGATGAACATAGCAGGCGACATCCATGCCAACCACATCGGAACAAGAGATCCCATCGTACCTTCTCCAGGAATAATCAGAGGGCTGAATAGAGGACTGAGGACGTGGCTGCCCTGGCTCTCAATCGCCATGGTTTGGTGGCCTGCGCTCCTGCCGAATTCTTCGAAGTACCAGAAGTCGGATTCCATCATCCCACGCCATGTGGCATAGACTACCATGAAGCCGAGATATGCCACCATGGCAGTGGGCCCTTTCCACCAAGCATCTACTCTGTCGGTGGCGCCTAATCCCTTCTTCATTGGAAGCGGGAGTTTGATGCCCTCAGTCATCCGCATCCCCGATGTTCAATGGCACCGTTCTAGTCACATAAGGGATTGCATGAGTCCCTAAGGGACTCAGGTGCAGGTGTAAGGTTGAAGTTACTCCTCCTTAATTGGAGTTCATGGACGGAGATATCGAATCCTCAATCTGCCTGAACTGCGGTCATATGCCGGGAGCATGGCTACCAGGACTGCCTTGCCCGGAGTGTGGCGAGATGCTGATCTAAGCCAGTTCGGCGTAGTCTGCTTCCGCTTCTTCCATCTCGACCTCATCGACATCCATCTGAGCAAGTTGTAACTTTCCAGAGAGCTCGTCGTTAACGGCATGCCAGTAGGAGTAGGCCTCGATTACCCAGATTCCAGACTCGCGAGTTCCGTTCCCACTTCCCTTTACTCCGCCGAATGGTAGGTGGGCCTCGGCCCCTGTTGTCGAGTTGTTGATTCCAGTCATTCCGGCTTTGATTCCAGTCTTGTAGCGATAAGCCTCGAGTCTGTCATTTGTGTAGATTGCCGACGAGAGGCCGTATGGCGAAGCATTGGCTAGGTGCAGTGCGTGGTCGAAGTCACGGGCCTTCACGATAGTGACTACGGGTCCGAAAATTTCCTCGTGGAAGCATTCCATGTCCTCGTTAACATCGACGTAGACGTGAGGCCACATGTAGACACCTTCGCTAGCGTTGCCATGGAAATTGTCGGGCTTGTTGTCGTTGGTAATGCGGCCCTCACCCCAAATCTTCGTGGCACCGCTGGCTTCGCACATATCGATACCCTTCAGGAAGTCAACTGCATACTTCTCCGATAGCATTGAGCCATACAGGACCGAGTCGTGACGCATCGAGTCTCCGATTGTTGTCGACTTGACCTTCTCCATGAAACGCTCGACGAACTCATCATAGATGTCCTCGTGAATAATCAGGTTACCAAGACTGGTACAGCGCTGTCCAGCAGTTCCGAATCCAGCCCAATAAGCACCCTCGACTGCGTTTTCCATATTGGCGGAAGGCATGATGACGAGTGGATTCTTGCCGCCCAGTTCGAGTGACGCGCTGACTAGGTTGCGGCCACAGGTCTCACCAATCATTTTCCCAACTGCGGTGCTCCCGGTGAACGAGATTTTGTTCAACATACCAAGGTCGGCTGAATCTACCAAATCTTGACCTGCTCCACTGCCTTTGCCGTGTATGAGATTGATTACGCCGTCAGGCAGTCCAGCCTCGTGCATTACACGGGCTAGAGCGAACGAAAGTAGAGGAGAGTCCTGAGGAGACTTCCACACGCATGTATTGCCGCACATGATGGCAGGAATCATCTTCCAGAAGGGTACGGCTGAGGGGAAGTTGCATGCATTGATGATACCACAAACACCCAGAGGTCTTCGGTATGTGAAAAGCTCCTTGTTAGGCAACTCCGAGTTTACGGTTTGACCATACAATCGGCGGCCTTCTGACTGGAAGAATAAACAAGTATCGATGGCTTCCTGAATCTCGCCACCACACTCCTTCAGTGTCTTTCCTATCTCGCGCGCCTGAAGGCGAACAAGATCATCCTTACGTTCCATGAGCAAACGGCCCATGTTCCCTATCACCTGCCCGCGTGTAGGAGCAGGAGTGGCCGCCCAGCCAGGGAAGGCTGCACGGGCGGCGGCAAGCGCATCGTGAACATCTGACTTTGTCGATAGCGGAAACTCACCAAGACAATCATCCAGCCAAGCCGGATTGGTACTCTCATAGGTCGCACCGTCACTGGCAAGAGTCAGATTGCCGTTGATGATATTGTATCCGCGAACCTTGGGCGATCCATTCGGGTTGTTTGCTTCCATATATTCGAAGCCGGTCTCTAGAACGTGGGTCATGGCCCGGCGAATGGCCATCAAGCAATGAATCCTACTCATCCGCCCTCATAGTTCCGATAACCGTTTCAACCTCCGGGACACCTCTAGATTGGTAGGTTTAACTAGCCTGAGAGCACAAGGGTATCCGTTAGGGGGCGTAGAAGTGTCCGATGAAGCGAATGAATCTCTCACACTAAGGGTGGCTAAAGCCATACCAAGCGACGTAGGTCACGGCCGCGCTCGCGTGCCATTTGACAACGAATTGAACCTCAAGCCGGGCGACATCGTCGAGATTGCCGGAGAGCAGAGAACAGCTGCTATTGTTTGGCGTTGCAGACCCGAGGATGCTAACCTCGGCGTAATCAGAATAGACGGCATCATCCGAAAGAATGCTGGAGTTAGTCTAGGTGATCGGGTCACTATCTCCAAGGTCGAGACTCAACCTTGTCAGAGACTCGTGCTTAGTCCTGTAATGGCTAAGCAGCAGAAGGTCAGATTTGGGCCCGGAATCGAGGGCTTCGCCCGACGTGGCCTGAATAAGCGACCGGTCGTCGCCGGTGACCGTATTTTCATCCCAGGAATGACCCTGTTTGCAGAGGCACTTCCTTTCGCAATCGTTTCCACCAGCCCCAAGGGCATTGTCCAGGTTCTGCCTGATACTGAGATTGTCATCAAGGAGGAGGCAGTAGATGAGGAAGAATCCGGACAAGTCCAGACAATTTCATATGAGGACATCGGAGGAATAGGCGAACAACTCCAGAAGGTCAGGGAGATGATTGAGCTCCCGCTCAAACATCCAATCCTATTCAGACGCTTAGGAATAGACCCACCGAGAGGAGTTCTCCTACACGGTCCACCAGGTACAGGTAAGACTCTAATCGCGAAGGCAGTAGCTTCCGAGACCAACGCCCACTTCACCTCGATTAATGGCCCAGAAATTATCTCCAAATACTATGGCGAGAGCGAGAAACAACTCAGAGAAATCTTCGATGAGGCCGCAGCGAATACTCCTGCAATCATTTTCATCGATGAGCTAGACAGCATCGCGCCGAAAAGAGAGGACGTGACTGGAGAAGTCGAGCGACGAGTCGTGGCTCAGTTACTCACTCTCCTAGATGGTATGCAAGGCCGCGACAACGTGGTTGTAATCGGAGCCACCAATAGAAGAGACGCAATCGATCCTGCCCTACGCAGACCGGGACGCTTCGACAGAGAACTGGAGATTGGAGTTCCCGACAAGAATGGGCGCAAGGAAATCATAGATATCCACACTCGCGGTATGCCTATTAGTGACGATTTTGATATGGATTGGTTGCTAGATAACTCATACGGCTTTGTCGGCGCCGACATCTCTGCTCTAGTCAGAGAATCTGCGATGAAGGCACTACGCAGATACCTGCCTGAGATTGATCTCGATGAGGAGCAGATTCCTCCAGAAGTCCTTGAGAAGATGGAAGTCAAAATGTCGGACTTCAGACAGGCAATCAAGGAAATCGAGCCAAGCGCGCTGCGCGAAATTTACCTCGAAGTCCCCGAAGTTTCGTGGGATCAAGTCGGTGGCCTCGATGAGGTCAAGGAGAGACTCAAGGAAAGCATCGAGTGGCCTCTTACCAAGCCGGACGTTTTCGACCACTTCGGAATCA
>CAYYAH010000016.1:0-18280 GCA_964470075.1 uncultured Candidatus Poseidoniales archaeon | reverse complement strand
GGAGCGCCATCATGCTCGCTCAAACTAAAGGACGGGTTAGCCCCTAATCAGAACCCATCCGAGGCAATCCCTGATGGCGTGGCCTCGCTACAGATTGTGCAGAACCTAGGTGATGGGATAGAAGATGCTCGCCAATTGCCTGAATCGATACACTCAGAGGCTGCTCAAGTTGCAGTCTGCTGGTCTAGAGCATGGGGTAGCGGAGGTGCTGCGGCTATAGCATTCCATGCAAGGCCGAGTCAAGTCTCGAAGACCGCCGAGTCCGGCGAGTCACTTGCTCGTGGTTCGTTCGTAGTCAGGGGGCAGCGTAACTGGCACCGCGATCTGCCACTAGAGTTGGCTATCGGAATGGCGGTGGTCAATGGAGTCCCAATTCCAATCTCAGGAACGCCATCTACAATCTCTGAGCATTGTCAGAGATGGGCTAGAATCGCCCCGGGCAGAGAGAAGAAGGAGAGTATAGCCAACCGTATCGCCAAGGCAACAGGTCTGAGCCAAGACGATTTGCTATCGTGCTTGCCACCCGGGAACTGCTCACTCGAAGACCATGGTCTGATTCAGTCCTGATCACGGGCTCGCCATTCTGGCGCAGTGATAGCATAGAGTGCTGCGTCCACATAGTGGTCATACAACCACTCTCTGTCCTTCGTTATACCTTCCAAGCGCATTCCAAGATTCTCTGCGATAGTACGACTGGGGAAGTTGTCGGTTGCAGCCTCGAGTACAAATCTGTGTAATTTTAGATCGTCAAAGCAGTGCTCCATCAATCGAACACAAGATTTGGTCGCATATCCGTTTCCAGTTTGGTCCTCGGCCAACCAGTAACCAACTCCGCAACCCCTGTTCCCCCAATCTATCCAGTTGAGACTGACTGTCCCAATTAGATTGCCCTCCAACCTAATCGCATAGAGGACTCCGTCTCCTCTTCCGTACTCCTCCAAAGTGGATGCAATGAACGAGGTTTCATCATCAACATTGTTCGTGCCATCCAACCAAGGCAGCCACTCCCTGAGGTATTCTCTGTTGGAATCGACCGCGGCGAATAACTCCACGGCATCATCCATTGTGACTTGGCGTAAATCCAAACCATCTTCGACTTGAAGTTCAGTATAAGGGAATGAGAAATCATCGGAAGGCATCGCACCACCACATCTGTTGGACACTTGATTTGGCATTGAATCGGGCGTATATAGCGTTCGGGCTCTGCGACAATGCTTCAAACGAGGGCCATCAGGACGAGCCATGGCGGAGTCGGGCGAAGGTAACTGGACTTACGCCGACTACCTGAACCTGCATCCATTGCTGGACCTGCAGGGAGAGGATAGAGGAATCAACTCTGACGAGATGCACTTCATCATCGTGCACCAGACCTTCGAGTTATGGTTCAAGCAAGTGATTCGTGAACTCTCAGAGGTTCGTGACTTACTCTCTCAGGTCCCCGTTCCTGAGGATCAGATTCCTAAGGCGGTAGACCACCTAGGCAGAACCACTGAGATATTCCGACTGATGGCCAATCAGTGGACTGTCCTCGAGACTCTGACACCACAAGGATTCCTCGCATTCAGGGATGGGCTTGGGACTGCATCGGGTTTCGAGTCATTCCAGATGCGCGAATTCGAGTTCCTACTTGGACTAGAGAATGAGGACCGTATCGGAGGAGTAGATCCACTGGATAGTTTCAGGAGGATGTCCAAAAATGAAGCTAACAAGGCAGTGCTCGAGCGACTGGAAGCAGCTGCTGGCGGTCCCTCGCTATATGATTCAGTGATGAGTTGGATTGAGCGCACTCCAATCATGGGTTCATCATACGGCAGCGAGGATGATGAGGAGATTGTAAGTCAGTACGTCTCTAACCATCTCGCTGCTCACAAAGCACTGTGCGAAGAAGCCGCAGAGCGAAGTACGGGTTGGGGCGGAGGTGATTCTAACAAGGCTGCAGATAGAATGATGGCAGCGCACGATGGGGCTGTCTCCTTCCTTATGCCTGGAGGAGAGGTTAACAGAGCTCGTGCGGGTCTTTTGTTCATTGAATCATATCGTGAGTTGCCTCTGCTGACTTGGCCGCGGAAACTGATTGATGCGTTGGTGGAGTTAGAGGAGTCGATGGTGAAGTGGCGTCATGCTCACGCCCGAATGGTGGAGAGAATAATGGGTAGAAGAATTGGCACTGGTGGAACCAGTGGTGTAGACTATCTCGATATGACCTCTCAATATCGGATTTTCAAGGATCTCTGGGGCATAAGAACTGTGCTTGTCAAACCGCAGAGAAGACCCGCTTTGCAGAACGCGGAATTCTACGGATACTCCTCTGATTTGTGAGGTCCTTTCTGCTTTCTGAATAGGACCATTGAAGGCTCGTTGGCCTTTCGTGGGTGCGTGCCCGAGCCAGTGATTTGCGGATATGCTCGTACTCCCATAGGGAAGTACAGAGGCTCACTATCTGGATACAGTGCCTCCGAACTGGGTGCAATGGCGGTTGAGGAGCTCCTGAAGAGAGCGGGAATTGACCCTGCTAGTGGAGTAATTGATCAGTTATACATGGGCCAAGTGCTGCAGGCGGGAGAGGGTCAAGCGCCTGCAAGGCAAGTTGCAATGAAAGTAGGCATGCCAGTCACCACTCCTTGTACTACCATCAACAAAGTCTGTGGATCCAGCCTAAAGGCGGCGATGATTGCAGCGACTGAAATTAAAGCTGGAGTATCCAGAATCGTTGTCGCCGGAGGAATGGAGTCGATGACCAACGCTCCACACCTTGCTCGCGATGTCAAGAAAGGAGAGGGAGTTTCCTACTCAGACCTTGAATCCGTGTTGATTCATGATGGTCTACAGGATGCATTCACCGGAGAATCGATGGGCAACACGGGCGAGACTGTTGCAAGCGAGTACGACATCAGTCGCGAGCAATCAGATGCATTTGCTATTCGTTCACATGCCCTTTCTAACAAGGCCTGGGAAGAAGGGTGGCTCGATGAAGAAGTGTTTCCAGTGGGTGGGCTTGTTCGCGATGAGGGGATTCGCCAGGGTTCGGACATGGGAACTTTGGGCTCGCTCAGAACCGTATTCAAAGACGGTGGCCAAGTTACTGCTGGAAACTCGAGTCAGGTCTCAGACGGTGCCTCAGCCGTGCTAATAGCATCCGAGGATGCTGCAGCTGAATTCGGGCTACCTGTTCTGGCTAGAATCGTCGGCTATGCCACCTCTGGCGTCGAGTCTTACAGAGTAATGTCGGCCCCGATTCCCACAGTTAACAAACTGCTGAATCAGACTGGTAGGACGATGGATGATGTGGACATCTTAGAGCACAACGAGGCTTTCGCAGCTGCCTCGTGCGCAATTCAGACTTCATTGGGCGTCTCGGAGGACAGATTCAACCCTCACGGAGGCGCCGTTGCAGTGGGTCATCCTCTGGGTGCAACAGGTACTCGTTGTCTGATGACGTTGGTCAATGCACTAGGGCGCACTGGCGGCAAATGCGGCATTGTAACCATCTGTCTTGGCGGAGGTAATGCCGTCGCAATGATGGTTGAGAGAGATTAGTCAGGCCTGATTTAGCTTCGAATGGCTGTCATAGGCCTTATTTGGGGGTCTCCGGTCGCCGGGCCCATGGTAAAGCCCGCAAGACCCCACACTCGCTTCGAGAAGGCTCGGATAATCGGTGCTAGGGCACTTCAAATTAGTATGGGCGCACCACTCTTCGTATCAGAGGATGAGTTGCGCGACCATTTCAGTGATGAGTTGATTCAACTCTACGGTGTTGAAGAGGCTCAGTGGAGGGTAGTACTTGACCCCAACAAGATTGCTATGCTTGAGTACGAGCAGAACCGCATACCTATCGATGTGGATCCCCACAACGAGTGAACAATAGACTGGTCAAGTCTATTTGTCTCGACCCGGAGGCTGTTTCGGGATGAGTGGTTTGTCTGCTAACGGGTGTAGGCGGCTGACGGCCGGCCTGATTGTCATCACGTTCCTTGTGATTGCTCTCGGAGGCATCATCAGAATCTACGACGCCGGCGAGTCATGTCCCGACTGGCCGACCTGTTTCGGAACATGGGGATTCGATGTTTCCGAGGCCGAACAAGAGGCTTGGTACGAAGCCAATCCCGATGAGAGAGACTCTCGAGGATTTTGGCACCGATACACGACTTTCCAAATCTTCACCGAGTGGTCCCATCGCGTTCTAGCGGGTGCAGTACTTGGACCATTAGTGCTGATTGGTTGGCTGCTAGTTAGGAGAGAAGAGGCGTTTGGCTCAGAGGTCAGATTGGCCTCTACGATATCAACAGCTCTAATCGTCTGGCAGGGCGCAGTTGGCTGGTTAACTGTGAGAATGGATAACGAACATTGGAGCGTTGCACTGCACTTAGGATCGGCATTGGCATTCATGCTCAGTCTAATCTGGCTCTGGCTTGCACAGTCAAGGGATATCAACTCGGTTCCTGAATGGTTTGACTTCAACCATTCTCCAATTTGGAGTTCGAGGTTACTAGGGATCTCGGTATTCACCCTCATTGGTCTATTCTCAGGTGCCTTCGTATCCACCACTGGTGGTGCGAACCAAGGTTGCGGTGTCGATGGACTATACGGCTCCTGGCCGTTATGCCATGGAGAGCTAGTGCCTGAGATTCATGATTGGGTTCTTCAGTCCCAGGTGATTCACAGATTCCTAGTCACTGCAGTCGGGGTGGGCCTTCTCGCCACATCTTGGTTCGCATGGAAGGAGTTGGGCTCAAACAACACCCTATGTCGATGGGTGTGGGCATCTACAGCACTGTATATAGCAAACATGCTGATTGGAGCCCTGTACATCCTTTCATGGGATTTAAGTGATGGATTTGAGGAGTGGTTGTCGCTCGTCCATCTACTCCTCGCCTCTCTGTCATTCTTGATTCTTTCAACTGCTTATGTTGGCTCGTTAACCGCTAGGGAGGAGTCGCTATGAGTTGGCGAAGTTATGTTTCATTGACTAAACCGAGGGTGGTCGTACTACTCCAGATTACCGCTTTGTGCGCTGTTCTGGTGCATGACAGAATGTACGAAGAGTTGAGTATGGAAACTGCGAATACAATGCTGGTTGTATTCGTTGGCGGCTACCTTAGTGCAGGTGGTGCTAATGCCATCAACATGTGGTACGATAGGGACATTGATCCTATGATGACTCGTACGGAGAGCAGGGCAATACCAACCGGCGAGGTCTCAGCGGAGTCGGCTCTAGCTCTAGGGGTGCTGCTCTCAATTGCTGGAGTGTCATGGTTCTTGATGCTATCAAACGAGGTTGCGGCTTTCTGGTCGGCATTCAGCATTTTATTCTACGTCTTTGTTTACAGCATGTGGCTAAAGCGAACGACTCCTCAGAACATAGTAATCGGCGGCATAGCCGGTTCTACTCCTCCAGTTATTGGCTGGGCGGCTGCCGAAGACGGTCTGGCGGTTTCGATGGAATCTGCATCTGGGATGATGCAATCTCTGGTAGACATCGGTAGCCCACTGCCGTGGCTGATGTTCCTGCTAATCTTCCTGTGGACTCCTCCTCACTTCTGGGCACTCGCCCTGTATCGCTCTGAGGAATATGGGAGAGTTGGCGTACCGATGTTGCCCAACGTGAAGGGCGCAGAGCGGACCTTAATCGAAATGAAAGTTTACGCAATCGTGCTCATCCTGATGTCACTAGCAGTACCATCCAGTTACGGCGGACTGGAGGAGAGCAATGTTCTGTATCACATCCTAGGATGGAATGTAGTAGGGCTCAGTATCTGGTACGCTAGTTCGGTTTGGAGAATCAACTTAGCCGAGGAGCGCGATGACACAGGCAGGATGCCAACTGCTGCTCGTTCGTTCTTCGTCTCGATGTTTTATCTTGCACTCATGTTCGTAGTTTTGGTCACGGCCAGTTTCGATGTTATCGGGGCTGTCTTCGGAGCGGGAATAAGTCTGTTCGCAATCATACGCAGTGAAGCTCGTCGGTAGCATAGCACCCCGATGGTTTCAAACGCCTACCGCACCATGGCGGGGCGGTTAGCGGGGTGCGGTAATGGACGAGCAGGGCCTGATATACGACTGGAACACAGTCGATTACGAGATTGTTCGTGACTCTCATAACCATCCACACGAGTTGTGGTTCGATGATGAAACCCTGAGAGATGGTCTCCAGAGTCCAAGCGCTAGAAACCCTGAGATTGAACAGAAGTTAGAGCTCATCGACTACATGGAGAATCTAGGAATACAGAAGGTTGACCTAGGCCTTCCTGGAGCGGGGCCCTTCCATGTCGGACATATCGATGCAATGCTTTCTCACATGGGGGAAAACGGATACGAATTGCGACCCGGGTGCGCGGTCCGTACAGTAGTCAGTGACATTGAGCCCCTCGTAGATTTGCAGGCTAAGCACGAGAGGCAGATTCAGGCTAGTGCCTTCCTCGGAACTAGTCCAATTCGACAATATGCTGAGGGTTGGACGATGGAAAAGATTCTTTCAACAGCCGAGAAGGCGGTCACTTTCGCTGTCGATAATGACATTCCTGTGATGTTCGTGACCGAGGATACCACTCGTAGCAAGCCGGATGAGATCAAGGCAGTCTACACACGCGCCCTTGAGTTGGGTGCGGACCGTATTTGTGTCTGCGACACCTGTGGTCATGTCACTCCTAATGGAGTTCGTAAACTCCTTTCTTTCATCCAAGACGAGGTGATAGTTGACTCGGGATTCAAGCGTAGAGATATCGAAGTCAACTGGCACGGCCATCAGGATCGCGGTCTTGGTGTGGCCAACAATCTAGCCGCTTATGAGGCTGGGGCTGACGTTATTCATGGCACCGCCCTAGGTGTGGGTGAGCGTGCCGGAAATGCTCCTCTGGACCAGACTCTAGTCAATCTTAGCCTGATGGGAGTCATTAGCAACGATCTCACTATGCTCAACGAGTACATGAGGAAGGCACACGAATACGTCGAAGTAGCGCTTCCAAGGAACTATCCTGTGTTTGGAGAAGATGCTTTCGAGACAGGGACAGGAGTGCATGCAAGCGCTGTAATTAAAGCGATGAATAAGGGTGACCATTGGCTCGCAGATCGCGTCTATTCTGGAGTACCGGCGGCTGATTATGGGCTTGAGCAAATCATCAGGATTGGGCATATGAGCGGTAGGTCGAACATTATCTGGTGGCTTCAGAATAACGGCTACGAGGCTTCAGACGAATTGGTCTCTCACATGTTCGAGGTAGCCAAATCACAACGTCGACTGATGAGTGATGATGAGGTCCATGCAGCTATCTCAGAGTTCCAGAATTAGTGATTCATCTGGCTCACGACTTAGACGAATGGCTAAATGCGGTAGGCGTTCGACTTCGGGCGTGAGAACCGTCGTCATCGTACTAGTCATGCTTGTTCTGACTCCATTTGGAGGAGTCGTATCAGGTTCATCTGAACTGCCTGATGGACTACATATTGAAGGGGACGAGATCATGCCTAGTTACTCAAGAGCAGTTCAATTGGCCTTCGACAGAGTTTCCGACTTGGATTCGTACTCTGACGAGACACTTGCTCAGACCACAGAATGGCTGGTTGTGACTAGAGTTCCTATGGACATGCATCACCTCACCAAGGCAAATCCGGATATCAGTGAGGCTGCTCCGATTCTCGCGGGCGCATACATATGGACTTTCGAAGAGTCTTTTGACGCACTAAAGAGGCTCCAGAATTCATTTGAAGCGGATGAAATAGAGTCATTCTCGCCGATGGTCAAGAAGCAGCAGCAGCCCAGACTGGTGCCGAGTGATACTGAATTTAACTCACAATGGCATCTTAGAAACACGGGACAGACCAGTGGAGGAGTTGTGGGGGAGGATATCAATGTCACTTCCACTTGGGACGTCTATACTGGCAGAGGAGTAATCATCAGCGTAATCGATGATGGTCTCGACCACAACCATAGCGACATTAGTCCGCACTATTCCTCACTCTACTCCTACGATTGGTGTGATGATGACACAGATCCAACTCCCTCTCCTTGGAATGGGCATGGTACCGCTGTCGCAGGAGTGGCAGCGGCTGTAGGCGACAATGGTCTCGATGTCACAGGTGCCGCCTTCGATGCTACAATCGCAGGCTCGACTCTAATCGCTTGCTGGGCCGGAGATGCAACTGAAGCGGATGCGTTAAGCTATGAAAGCGATGACATAGATATCTATACCAATTCTTGGGGACCCGCTGATACTGGCAATGTCCTAGAAGCTCCTGGTCCACTAACTCTGGCTGCCTTCGAGAGTGATGTATACTCGGGGCGTGATGGATTGGGCAATCTGATTACATGGGCTGCTGGAAACGGACTTGGTTCGGATGATAACTCGAACTACGATGGTTATGCTAACAGTCGCTTCACAATCGCTGTTACTGCGATTAGTCACAACGGTGAGCAGTCATACTATGCTGAACCGGGCGCGAACATTTTGGTCGCAGCTCACTCAAATGGTGCTGGAGAGGGCATCACGACTACTGACATCACAAATTCTGGCGGCTACAATAGCAGCGGTAACATCACTCACACCTTCGGGGGCACTTCCAGCGCCACCCCGCTGGCTGCAGGAGTAATTGCTCTGATTCTCGAAGCTAATGCGAATCTAACTTGGAGAGATGTCCAGCACGTTCTGGTCAACAGTGCTCGTATGAATGATGCAACAGACAGCTCATGGACAGTTAACGGAGGCGGACACGATGTATCTCACAAGTACGGATTCGGGGCCGTCGATGCCGGAGCGGCTGTTGCTGTTGCTGAGAACTGGACCAATGTAGGAGAGGAATTGAACGCGACATACGGCCCGTACTCGCCTGGGACTAACATCCCTGATGATTCAACGGGCTGGACAGAGTTCACCACTGTAGTCACTGATGAATACTCACTGGAGAGTGTTGATGTCATGGTGGACATCAGCCATACCTCTAGGGGTGACTTAGATATCGTTCTGGTATCTCCTTCGGGAACCGAGTCCTGGTTGGCTGAATCACGCAATGACAATGGCAATCACTACTCTGACTGGATGTTCAGTACAGTGCAACATTGGGACGAGTCGTCATTGGGCACTTGGACACTGAGAGTCAGAGATACAGAGTCAGGGACCAATGGCACTCTGAACTCATGGGAGCTGCTTCTGCACGGAGTCGATATCGACTACGATCACGACGATGATGGGCTGTCTGATGAGAATGAGACTCTTGTCTACGGTACAGACCCTTACGACTCAGATACCGACGATGATGGATTAAGCGACTATGACGAGGTCATGGTGTACGGAACCAACCCTCTTCTAATCGACTCCGATTTGGATGGCCTAAGTGACTCCGCCGAGGTTACTACTACTGGAACAAACCCGCTAGACTCAGATAGTGATGATGATGGTCTCTCTGATGGCGCTGAGGTCAACTTCTGGTTCAGTGACCCATTAGTCTACGACCCTGATGACGATTCTGATTTGTTCTATCACTTCAACGACTGTGACGACACTAATCCACTGGTCAATCCAGGCCGTCCCGAATTACTGAACGGAATAGACGATAATTGCGACGACTATATCGATGAGGGATACAACTTCACAGACAGGGACAATGATGGCCTCAAGGACTGGCCAGAGTATCACATCCATGGTACAGACCACATGGACTCGGACACAGATGATGATGGTCTCGAAGATGGGGAGGAAGTCAACATCTACTCGGCAATGGGTTCTGACCCGTTAATCTACGACCCCGACAGTGATGCAGACACCTGGTACTGGTTCGAGGACTGCGATGATGATGATCCAGATAGATCACCTGGAGAAGTCGAGTTACTGGACGACTTCGACAATGATTGTGACTTCCTAATCGACGAGGATTACTGGGAATTGGATTCAGACAACGACGGACTCACCGACTATGATGAGTATCACAATATCACCACCGATCACCTTGATGGTGACACCGATGACGACGGACTACCTGACGGTCTCGAGTACAACGAATACTCCGCTTTGGGAGCTGATCCCCTGGTACACGATGCTGATGCTGATGCAGACGGGTGGTATTGGTTCCAAGACTGCGAGGATGAGGACTTCGATCGAGCTCCATTTAAGCCAGAAGTTTTGGATGGCAAGGACAACGACTGTGATGATGTGATTGACGAGGATTTCTTTGATCTCGACAGTGATGGAGACGGCCTGACAGATTATGATGAATATCACAATTACACGACTGACCCCGGCCTAGCCGATTCCGATAGCGATGGGATGTCAGACGGTGAGGAGATTACTGTAACTGGTTCGGACCCTAAGATTTTCAATTTCGATACCGACAATGACGGATTCTATGATTTCGAGGATTGTGACGATACTGTCGAGACGATCAATCCGTCTGGGACTGAGACATGGAACGGCAGAGATGATGACTGTAACGAGCAGGTCGACGATGACCTAGATAGGAAGATTCTGGTCTCCACTGTTCCTGATTTCCGCATTATCAAGGACTGGGATGCTGTCAACGAGTCTCTTATTCTGACAGTAGCAGAAATCCCTGATTCTGTAGGTGCAACATTGAGCTGGAAACTGGGCGACTACACGCTCACTGGAAATGTTAGCGAGGATGGCAAGAGAATTGTCATCCTCCCAATAAATTGTGATTCAGGAGAGACTTCTCTAGAGATTTACCTATGCGGACAAGGTGAAAGTCCGCAACAGATATCACTGACAATCTCAGAACCCGGAGAGACAACCGAGTTAATTTGGAACATTGACATGGAGGTATGGATTCCACCTCCAACTCTCTCTGAGAAGTTGTTTGACTTTGTCACCTCACCAACTGGTCTGGCTGCTACTCTACTTATTGTGGTCGCCCTTCTGGGTGCGGTTGTGCTAGGTTTCCGAAGGGTGGCACACAACAGAAGGCTTGAGGACGCCTACAAGGCCTACCAGATCAAGCCTGGAGAATTCTCACTCTCTCCTGAGTTCCAAGAATACGAGTTGCCTTCGGCACCCGATCTCAGTGCGATGGTTGGGCAGCAGGCGGCCCCGGTACAACTCCCTTCTATTCCAGCCACACCGGTCGATAATGAATCGATTCCTGACGCTCCAGATTTGGATTAGAGCCAGTTCGGATCTGCCTCATCGGCCTCTTCCTCAGTTGCGCTCTCTTCTTCTCGGCCCCACTCAGCGTCTGGCGAGCCTCCTGACCACTCACCTTCCACGGGAATGTCCTCAATGTCATCGTCCTCTCTCCAAGGAGGTTCTCCATCTGAGCCACTGGTAATCAGACAGCCTTCTTCATCGAGCCTCGTCCGAAGTGTCTGGGTGCCACCAGTCATCGGTAGCAGGTGGCCGATTGGAGTTCCCGCGGTGACGAACGGATGTGTGGCAATAGAAATCAGCAGACCTCTTGCAGGAGAGAGGATATCGAAGTTCTCTCCTGGTCGTTCGGGATCAGTTACAGTCGCCACTGTCTCGCCTTCCTGAACAAAGCTCCCGGCAGGAGTTAGGACATCTAACAGACCACCTTGGTCGGATCTGACCCAAATAGAGCCAGAAGCGAGGATTCTGAATCTAGGGCGGCTTGGATATCCGGGGACTACTCTCAAACTCCGCAGCACATTCAGAATACCGTAGATTGCGACCTGAACAGATTCGGGATCTGCCTCATTTGATCCTCCTCCTTCGTAGGTTATGGCGGCTACGCCCGCATCGTTAGCGACTCTCCTCAAGGAGCCTTTCGGACCCTCGTTGTCCAGAATGGTCTCGATCCCGAATGCTCTGGCTATGCGATTGCTCGAGGGATGTGCTAGATTTGCCCGTATCTGAGGCATGTTGGTTCTACCTACAGCAGCAGTGTGCAAATCAACAACATGATCGCTGGTTGAGATAATCTCATTCCAAAGCCTGTTGGCCACTCTTGAAGTTGTGTTGCTGTCTGGTTTTCCGGGGAATCCTCGATTCAAATCTCTTCCATCAGGCATGTATCTGCTCTGTCGCCGATAGCCGGGAAGATTGATCACAGGAATGATCCGGATTGTACCGGCCATAGCAGCTGGATCGATTGCTTTGTCCTCGCCAACGAAATTGGGTCCACTGAGGTAGGTCAGTGCTAACGGTCCGACCAGTTCATTGCCATGTATAGCGCCCAGTAGGGTCACTACCGGTCCCGGTCTAGCCCCATGAATGACAGTGATCGGAATTGGCCAAGACTCACCTATCTCAACGTCAATCAGGTCATACTCGAGTTGTCTAATCGTGCCCGGACTGATTCTCTTTCTGAGGAATCTATGGTACTTTGGACCGTCCTTTCGAGACCACCTTGCAGGAGTTCCCTGATTACCCTCAAGGGCTTTCTCAATCTCCTCTCTGCGACCGGCAGGAATTTGATTTGAGACCTTCAGAGGTTTTGACCGCCTACGCTTTGGCCGGGTTGCTGAGCCTCTGGATTTTCCCGAGGTATCATCGTCGTCCGAACTGGAAGAAGTACTGGGCACCTTAGAGCGGAGAAGGTTCACCGATAAAGCGGATGCGTATGTGATGACTAGGAATTTTCAATTCCTAGAGATTGTTCAGAGAACTCATGGGAGAAGGGGGGCCGTCGGTTCAGGAGGAGTATGCGCCCAGCAGTATCTGCTTCGGTTGCGGCCCTGCCAATGAAAATGGGCTTCGAATCAGATCTTTTCGCTCCGAGGGAGGATTGGAGATGGAATTCGTTCCTAGTGATGAGCATCAGGCATTCCCGGGAATGATCAATGGAGGCATTATCGGCACACTACTGGACTGCCATGGAAACTGGACGGCTGCGGTGGCTCTGATGGATCAATCCAGACTGGACGAGCCGCCATGCACAGTTACTGCGTCTTACTCAATCAAACTGAGACGGCCGACTCCACATGGAGTCGCCCTACGTGTCTCATCCGAGATATTGGAAATCGGAGAGGGTCGAGCCAAGGTCGGTATGGCTCTCAGTGCTGAGGGTAAGGTCTGTGCAACTGGCGAGGGTTTGTTTGTTGCAGTAAAGGAAGGGCATCCGGCCTTCCACCGATGGAATTAGGGTTGTTTCCACGGCATCCTTTAGAACGGTCGAGTTGAAGGGTTAACGTGACTCAGTCCCGGGACCGTGATACGCACGAACTCGACGGCTTAGGTCTCGACTCCAGCATTGTTTCAGTGCTACGAGATGAATGGGGTGTGGAGCGTTTGTTCCCTCCTCAGTCAGAGGCTCTCCCTCACGCACTTTCGGGACGGAATCTGATGCTAACCATACCCACTGCAAGTGGGAAATCTCTAGTGGCCTATCTGGCTCTCATTCATCGTTTGAAGAACGACCTCGAAGGGAGTCGGGGAATCTACGTTGTCCCTCTGAAAGCCCTAGCCAGTGAGAAAGCTACTGAGCTGAAGCAACTTGCCTCCAAAGTCGGACTCAAAGTCGGCATAGCAATCGGTGACAGGGATGGGGAGACTGGAATAGTCGATGAGTTTGACATCCTAGTTTGTACCAGCGAGAAGTTGGACTCCCTTCTCCGCACCCGCTCGGAGCTTATGGACGGGGTAGGAATTGTCGTCAGCGATGAGTTTCATCTCTTGCATGATTCCGGTCGCGGGCCGACACTCGAAGTTCTGCTGGCCCGAATCAGACACAGAAGACCAGATGCACAGATTATCGCGCTATCGGCAACTGTTGGGAATGCTCCTGAAATGGCAGAATGGTTGGATGCAGAGCTTGTAGTTTCTGATTGGCGACCTGTGACTCTACGGTACGGTACAGTCAACGGACTGGAAGGTAGGGTGCACAGGGTTGACGGTAAAAACGATAGTGAAATTCCAGAAGTTCGGCATCTCGAAGGTAAGTCCACTCGTCAATTGCAAGCGATTCTCTCAGATACCATATCCAGAGAGGGGCAGTTGCTCGTATTCGTTTCGTCGCGCTCTTCTGCACAGAAGGAGGCACGAGAGTTATCCAAGCACTGCAGGAGATTGCTTGCCGACGGTATTCATGGTTTGATTCCTGAGACTGCTGATAGATGGGAAGAGATTGCAAATAGCATCTCACAATCAGAGGGTTCGAATCTCGGTAAGACCTTGTCGAGTGCTTTGCGTGGAGGCGTCGCATTCCATCATGCAGGGTTGACTGGCAAACAGAGAAGGGTCATTGAGGATGCTTTCAGACAAGGCGAGTTGTCTTGCATAGTTGCAACGCCTACTCTCGCCCAGGGCATCAATCTTCCAGCTCGAACTGTGGTCATCAGAGACTACAGAAGGTGGAGCGCAGCAGCTGGAATGTCTATGCCTCTACCGGTAATGGAGATTATGCAGATGATGGGTCGTGCTGGTAGACCGAAATACGATGATGTAGGAGAGTCGTGGTTGCTTGCCAAGGGAAGAGAGGAAGAAGACAAACTAGTCTCCCTATACCTTCACGGAGAGCCGGAGGAAGTGACTTCGAAACTCGCCAATCCAAATGCTATGAGGGCAGAAGAGGACCCGGCTCTACTAACTCATGTCCTCTCCATGATGGCTACCGGGGGGATTTCCGATAGAGATGCACTAGGTCGATTTTTCTCCAAGACATTCCTAGCCACTCATCTCGATCCTGAAGATCTCGCCGCCCGTCTTGACGATGTAATCAGTTGGCTCTCAACTAACGGAATGATTGACCGGACCGGTGAATCCGAAGAGGTGAAGCAGAGGATGCTTGAGGAGGATCCGATTGAACAGAATGAAGAATGGGAGGACGAAATGCCATCTTGGGTCGACTCTGCGTCTGAAGTCTTGGGTATCGACATACGCGGAGGTCGTGAAGAGTCTCAATTCAAGCCTAGACGTGGACCTCCGATCTTCGGATTCCGCAAGGCCAGTCTGCACGAGTCATACGAAGAGGATCCTCCTGAGCCTGCTTCGATGACATATCGCGCAACTCCTCTAGGCGTGCGAGTATCTCAACTGTACCTCAATCCCATTTCCGGCCGGATGCTGAGAGACGGTATGAGTCGGGCGATGGCAATACTGACTGGGGAAGACCAGCATCGTCAGGTTTCTCCTCTGAGTTTACTCCACTTGGTTTCGTGCACACCCGATTTCCTACCACTGTGGCCAAGGAAGAGAGATTTGGATGCGATTCTGGCCATGATGGAGGGCCATGATAGGGAATTTCTTACTCGAGCGGTGGACCTTGAACATGAAAGGCGAATGAAGGGTGTCTTGGTGCTCCAGTCGTGGGCTGAAGAGTACAGAATAGACCAGATTGAGGAAGAATGGGGAGTTCAGCCCGGAGATCTCAGAGGTAGAGTTGAGATAGCAGAGTGGTTACTATATGCAACGAGAAGAATTCTCGCTGATGATGAGGAATTGGCTAGTATGGACAGGGGCTCACATAGAACTCTTGTTGAGGCCGTGGACGAGATGCATCGAAGAATTAGATATGGTTGCAAGATAGATTTGCTTGGCCTAGTCGCACTGAGGGGAGTCGGTAGAACGAGAGCGAGGCAGATGGTGGACCTGCTCGGAGTGTCTAACGCGGCAGATCTAGCCGAATTGACCGAACGAGATATGGAGAAACTATCTGACTTACGCGGTTGGAGTCCTCGACTTGTTGAAGGCATCGTCAATACAGCTTCACGCGCTGTAAGACGTGGATCTCGATAGATACAATTCTTCTAGTCGAGGCCATCGGCATCCGTGGACGTGTCTGCTGGTATGCCTTGGTTCCCGGCTTGGGGAATTGAATTCCCAGAGGCAATAGAGAATTCAAATTCTGTCGTGTCTGTATTCAATGAATGGAGGCCGAATGAAAGATGGTTGCTTCTCTCATATCATGCGGCCTGTAGCGAATTAAGACTCTGGACTGTTTGGTCGGCTCTGAGGAGGAGGGAGGAATCAGACAGGATGATTGCGAGAACTCCTGACGCCGAGTTCCTCAGACTGGTATCTGGCACTAGACAACTAAGTATTGCGTTTCAGCGAGCGGGTCTGAGTAAAGGAGACAAGTGTGCTTGGATTGTATTCCTACCTGAATTTTCTATAGGAGAAGAATTCGGAGAAACTGAGATCCTCAGGTCGACATATTCGGACAGCGATCTAGAAGCGACTAGACTGATAGAACATCTTGGAGCAAGCCTGCTTGCCAAGCGACCAGTGCCTAGCGATGAGGGGTTAATTCGGCTCGGGGCTTTGGATAAAGGGGAGAATATTGAGGCTGCATCTAGGGAGAGTGTCTTCCTAACTCATTCAGCCCTTGCAGACATGTGAATCATTGGGAGTCAAACTCATAGGCGGGCTACTCGAGCGCACACCGAGAATCATGGCGAAGTTTCACGGCTTCAGGCATTGCGTCACCTGCAAGGTTAGCTGTACCCCCGGGAACTTCGTGGACTTTGAGAGTAAGAGGTACTGCACCGCCTGTTGGATTGAAAGCAACAATCCCGATCATCCTGAACTGGAAGATGCTAGAAGAAAGGTAAGTGAGGCCGCAAAGGAGTGGAAATGCGCCAAGTGGACTCGTGAAGAGGGGCCTCTTCCTAACGGACCGAAGTCTCCCCGTCAGAGGTTGTAGATTGAGTTCCTTCATCAATGGCGACTTTGACGCCACACAATGGGAGAATATTGAGCCTTACACAAATGATTTGCTTAATCGAAAGTTGACCTGTTCTGGCTGTCTAGAGACTCTGATTAAGGATACTTCAACCCTTGCTGAACACATCTCGGAGGCCGGTGCTCTGTTGTACATCGGTATGACATGTGACACGGAGAGTGAGGAGAAGCGTAATTCATTCCTAGACTTCTCAAGCAATGTAAGACCAAAACTCTCTGAGTTCTCTGATTCTCTGAATAGAAGGATTGTCGAGCATCCTGCAATGGGAGATCTTCCAGAAAGATACGACCTGATGCTTAGGGGGATGAGGATGGATATCGAGATCTTTCGTAAAGAGAACATACCCCTGAAAGTTAGGCAGACAGAGCTTGTCACTGAAGCTCAGGGTATTACAGGTGGTATGACCGTTGAATTCGATGGAGAGGAGCGTACATTCCCTCAGATGAGCGTATACTTGGAGGCAAACGAGAGATCGGTGCGTCAGGCAGCATGGACTGCAATGTCCAGCAGGAGGATGCAAGACCATGAGAGAATGTCTGAAATTTTTGACGAATTAGTATCACTGAGGCACCAGATGGCTCTGAATGCTGGATTCGAAAGTTTCACTCATTACATGTTCAAGGCCATGCATCGCTTTGACTACTCTATCGAAGACTGTTTGGAGTTTCATAACTCTGTAGAATCAGTCTGCATGCCCATTCTAAGTGAAATAAACAGAGAGAGGGCTGAGGCAATGGGGTTGGCTGAATTAAGCCCCTGGGATGTTAATGAAAAGACTGGGGCAGGTCCCGATATCCATGGGAGAGATCCCCTTAGGCCGTTCGAAACTGTAGATGAGATGGTGGAAAAACTCTCGGAGATGTTTTACGAAATCTCAGAAGACCTAGGGCGTAAGTTCGACAAACTAGTCGAAATGGATACTCTTGACCTAGATACTCGCAAGGGCAAGGCACCCGGAGGCTACCAGTACTATCTCGAGAAGAGTAGAGTTCCATTCATCTTCATGAACGCTGCGGGACTTCAAGGAGACTTGGAGACAATGATTCATGAAGCTGGTCACGCTTTCCATTCTCTCTATTGCGGACATCTAGACCTGATTGATGAGAGAAATTACCCAATCGAGTTTGCAGAAGTTGCATCGATGTCAATGGAACTTCTGACGCAGCCGTGGTGGAACAAATTCTACAATGAAGAAGAAGCAGATAGAGCGAAGAGGACTCATCTGGAAGGTGTCGTATTCCTGTTACCTTGGATAGCTACAATAGACTCATTCCAACACTGGATTTACGAAAATCCAGATCATACCAGAGAAGAGCGTGCAGAGGCTTGGTTATCCATTCGAGAGAGATTCGGACCGGAGATGGATTGGACTGAACATTCGGATTTCAAGAGAGTATCATGGCAGCAGCAAGGACACCTGTACGGAGTTCCATTCTACTATATCGAATATGGAATAGCACAGTTGGGGTCGTTGCAACTATGGAAGACACAATTGAATAATCCAAAGAAGGCACTAGATGACTACGCCAATGCGATGAAACTGGGCAACACTAGAACCCTGCCAGAACTATTCTCCGCAGCGGATCTCAAACTAGGATTCAATGAAGCACACTTCCTCTCACTAATGGAATCTGTAGAGGTTTCTCTGGCAGAACTACCCACTTAATATTCGGACCCGAGGAGTCTACGAGACTAATCTCGT
>CAYYAH010000015.1:0-19051 GCA_964470075.1 uncultured Candidatus Poseidoniales archaeon | reverse complement strand
AGCGTCGCCTTGGTAAGGCGAAGGTCGGGGGTTCAATTCCCCCCAGTGGCTCCATAAGTCTCGAAAAACTAGATGAGAAAATTCAGCTAAATGAGTCTGTTCGTAGAACAGAACCAATTCATTCATATTGCACCTAAACACACGTGGGAGCATGCCAGCCGAGCGTAAGAGACTAGCAGGAGCAATCGTACTCCTCATGATTCTAGCACCAATTGCCGCAGCAGGGACCGCAAATTGGAGCGGCCCTTCTACCGTGGACCCCCAAGAAGACTCAGTCACTGTGACTGGATTCAGAGTTCCTGGTAACGCCACCGTCCAAGACGGATGGCTCCACGTTACCAACTCTCCAATGGCGGTTTCACTAGATGATGGAATCACATGGGCTGGTGCCGATTTATCCTCAGGAACCTTCTTTGGCACTGAGATGGTAAGCGACGAATCTTTGACACTTATGGATGATGGCTCAAGGTCTAACATCAGTACTTTCGACGAGGGTTCGATTTCTGTCAACCTCAACAGTGCTTACAGGTACTCTCCCGGTTGGCAGCATGTTTACGACTACGGCTACTACAATACCGGACTCACTGGCTGCGGAGGAGGAAATGGCAGCCTCGTTGAGAGAGGATGGGATAATGACTTCGATCAGAGTCTAGATAGCGATGAAGTGCTTTGGATGGATTACTTCTGTGACGTCACAACCAACGGATCCACCGTTGGATATCTGTTCCAGTTCTTCTCCGAATCTGCAGGATCCAACTGTGAGTTCGGAGGCAATCTGATGAAGGCCGGCCTCAACACCAATGGGAACAACCAACTAGATTCTAGCGAGGTCACTAACCAGACCTACTTCTGCCACCAGAACAATCTCTGGGAGGCCACTACATTCAGCAACCTGAACGGCACCGTTTTCGGAAACCAACTCAACCTCTCACACGGAATCGTCCCGGCATCTGCCTCAGAAGGTATTGTTGCAGTGGGTACAATGCCTGGCTCTCCTGTACCCGCCGGTTCAGCTGGATACTTCCTGATGCCCCAGGTCAATGTCCCCGCCGCTTCTACTATCAACAATTACTACATGACATTCGATCACTGGTACCACCTCGACAGCACCGCCGCAGGTGGTGGAGACGGAGCTTGGGTGGAGTATCGAATCAATACCAATGGCTGGACCAACTGGACTTACATTACCCCCGACGGAGGGTACCCCAGTACAATGTCGACAAGTGCTCCCAGTCCAGAAGGAGCTCCCACGGGCGCAGTCCCTGTGTTCGCTTCACCTATTCACAGCGGCTGGGTTTCTAGCAACATTTCGATGAGTTCTATTCCTGACATCTCAAATGCAAACAAGATTCAATTCAGATTCCATATTTGGACAGATCCGAATTCACAAAACGAGCGCCCGGGATGGTTCCTTGACAACATCAATTACCATAACGACGGAATCCAATATGGGGCATGGCACGGTGGTTGCTATACCCCCGGAGTAGCATGTGCCTATTCGGCCAGCCAATATGGGGCATTGCAGAGGTCCATTGACCTGACAGGTACTAACAGCACTTTCGACATAGAAGTCGACATGGAGTGGGACTTGCAAGGGTCTTACTCAGATAACGCATGTATTGAACTATCTCTCAACAACAATACTTGGACAGATATCTCTTCATCAGGTACAAGCACAGTATACAACTGTGAAGATAGAGCAGGGGCAATCCCAGGAGTTAGTGGTTATGATGGAGTCAGCGGTGACCAGAGTAACGGAATCAGAACAGTCTCCTTTGATATCCCATCATCATTCCAAAACCAAGCAAACGTAGAGATTCGGTTTATTGTGGACAGCGATCCATACTCTCCTCACTATGGAGGCAACTCCCCCGGAGATGAACAAGAGGGACTCACAGTCGCTGCTATCAGAGTTGTAGATGGATTGGGTAACACGGTTTTCGAAGATGATTTTGCGACCACAACTACTGCACATCACTACGGGGCAGTATTCCCCTATCCTTCATCCAATACTCAGGCTGGCGCAGATGATTGGGCCCACCATGTATTCCAACGTGGTGACCAAGATATCACGCAAGGATTCGAAGATTCTACAGCTAGCAATCCTTCGTCAAGCATGCCTTCTGGATGGACTAGGAACCCGTCAACAGGTTCCAATTCAAACAAGTGGTCCTATGGGCAAATCTCAGGCACTGCCGGACCAACTAGTGAACCGTCTTTCCCCTATGCAATGGCGATTAATCTCGCCGGCACATACGGTACTAATCTGAATGCGAATCTGTATTCTCCCACATACAGTCTACCTGCCAACTCATCAGCATCCTTTGTAATGGACCATTGGGCTTGCTTTGAGAACAACTGGGACGGAGCTGGAATTTTCATCAAAGTAAATGGTGGATCTTGGAACTACTGGGACCCAGGGAATAACTTCTATGATACAGCAAGTATTGCATACTCTTACACTCAGATTCCCACGGGCTCAAACTATTTCGGGTCTGTCCATTGTACAGGTTCAGGTTCAACTTACTCTCCCACAACTACTCAGTTTGAGTTCAAGGAAGCAAGTTTGGCCTCCTATGCCGGAGACGATGTTCAATTCCGATTCCATGGAGGTTCGGACAGTCTTTGGAGCTACGCTGGATGGTATCTAGATAATGTCGGAATCAGAATCGCTAACTATGGGGCGCCCGGAGATTGGGTCAGCCCCGTGTTCAGCGCTTCAGACATTCATGACTTCAATCTGGGATACATCGATATCGAATCTGCCATTCCACCTTCCACATGGATATCAGCATCTCTAATTGATACATACACTGGAGAATCTGTTCCTGGATATTCGAATGTCTCATTCCCGATTTCTCTAGCTGGAGTAGACACTACTGTCACTCCACAGATGAAACTTCGAATTCACATGGGAACAAACAACGAAGAGGAAACTCCTAGGATTACTAAGGTCCACATCGGAGGAAATAGAGTCCTAAATTCCCTTGCTTTGGAGGGCAACGGTTGGGAATTCAGCCCCAGTGTCTCGTTGATTGATGGCCTTCTGAATGCCACCGGAGTAGCCGGAACCATTTCTACGGACTATCTGCACTCATCCAGGCCGATAAAGAGCGTAGGCCTCTCGGGTAATTTCTCTAGTGGACTTACGATAACATTCACCGGGCCTAACGGTGGAGCATTAGGTACTGCTTCTCAGGGCGGACTCTCTTTCACTTACCCTCAACCAGGTTATGGCGTCTCAATTTCCATCCCTACAAATGGCTGGATAGAGAAACTAGTTCTATCTGCCAACTTCGCTGAGCCGGCTTTGAATCCAGACATCGATGTTGTTGGCGATGATACACATGAATGGTCATTCCCATTCGGGGATGACTATGGCCACTACGGTTGGCAATCATTGCTCTCTGGCATGGGAAGCTCTGTAACCGCGGCTACAATCAATCTCGATGGTAGCAACCCTGCATCGATGACCATTCGAATTCCTGTCTCGAGCTCGACTAATTCGGGAATAGTTGCAGTATCTCCTGATGCAGATGGCTTTGAGTCTCCAGTTACCGTATCAATTGGCAGCGCTTCTCAGACCAGTACTGATGCCGACCGCCCGTTCTATAATGTCCTGAATAGTGCACAATTGCTTGCAATAAACTCCCTACCTTCTTCCCATACCGATGCCGATACAGGAAGAATGTGGAAGGAGGTCTCATTGTCCATCGACTCAAACTCTGCCCAAACTGTAACTATGACACGAATGGGAATCGGTTACGTGATGTTTGAGAACGTCTCTGGGATATCTTCGTCGGTCTCAGCTTACCACGCTTCTCAGACCCAAGACGACCCACCACCGGAGGAGATTTCGATTCCAGTCAACATCTCTGCAGAGATGGGTTCGGTTTCAATTGATGGAGACATCCAATTTGATTACATCATGACAAACAGGGACTTCCAAGTCCCCAATACTCTCTATCCTGACAGACAACTTGTAGAGATAGTCACCAAGCATCACCATCTTTTCGATAACTCTGAGATTGAGAAGATTACACTACGAGGAACTGCAACTGATGGAGTGGTTCTCGAGTTTGATGTCACTAAGGATCCAGTCTACGGATGGGATATCTCAGCAGGAGCATCTCCAACTTTCGGACAGTCTTCGGGAGTATCATCAGCAGACTTGGATGAACAGTCCAGCTATACTGACAATGTTGTCCATAATGATGGATGGGAAGATATCGCTGTTCACTGGATGTTCGAGATTAGCTGGAGCTGGGATGACGTGGAAAGCATCCGCTGGGTTGCTCAGGCAATCGATTCGTCCGGTGAGACGGTCTGGCCTGCCGTATCATTCAGTGGCCAGTCGGGTGCTAAGGCAGTTGAGAATGATGTTCAAGTAGACTCCTTTGAGGTTCGCGATATGTCAGGTAGACTACTTTCTAATCAGTTCTCTCCATTCTACCCGTTCCCTGTAATGTATGGGTCCGATCTAAATGTCTCTGGAACGGTTCGATTCCAGGATTCAACCAATCATCGACCTCACATGTCAGACTATTCAGTAGGACTCAACCTGTCTGGCAACCTATTCGCCTTGTCTTCCATGGGCGAGGGAGAGTTCTCAGGAGTTATCTCACCTCCTAGTTCATTATCCGAATTATCACTGTCTCCGATGATGCTAGTCGTAGGGCCAACAGGTTCTGCTACGGGTGCGGATGATGTGACCGGAGTTCCACCTCAGGTTACTGTCGAAGTAGACTACAACCCACCTACTCTGGGCCCACTTGAGGTCAATACTGACATCGGCCTGCAACCTGCTCACGGAAAGGTTTGGGAGCCCGAAAACACACTAACCCTTTTCGTCACTTCAGAAGAGGCGGAGGCTCGTGGTGAATCCATAACTCTGAGGTATTGGCGTGAGACATTGGAAGATGCAAACTCAGATGGAGTCGCTGACGAGGATGAATACCTTTCAATTACAATGCCATTGACATCTGGAATGACTGGCCAACAGCAGGTTCAATTCCCAGGAATTGATGTTTCAGGTCTGCCATTCAATAGCAGAGTACACATGTATATCGAAGGCACTGACTGGGCAGGCTACTCATACCAGGAAGGCGGATCAGGAGGTGGACCTGGAGCCGAGAACTCTTGGGCCAGCATTGTTGTCGCCACAGATGAGCCGACTACACTGATCTCCTCGGGTTACGATTTGGATCGTGAACTAGGATATCTGCTAGCTGGAGTTCCGCATACGTTCACGATGCAAATCGAGGAACCCAATGGAATCCACACTTTGGACAACATCACCATCATGCTATGCGGAGATGGTCCAACTAACCTTGGAAAGTTCACCTATGATCCGTCAAGAGGTACACTCTGGACAGCTGACGACAGCATGGTTTCTCCTCTCAGCGCACAGTCTGCTGAAATCAGTTCGACAATCACCCAGTTGAGCCTCGGCTTTGAGTTGTCGTGGGATTATCCTTGGGAGGATGGTCAGCTCGGTTGCAAGCCTAGCATTAGTGTCGAAGATGATTACGACACAGTGGCCTATCAGAATAACATAGGCGAACTGACATGGGATCTCGACAACAAACTGATGGCTCTTCCAGAAACTCTAGCCGATCTTACTCCTCCGAACATCGACCCAGTAGGGGACATGCTCTACCTAAAGCAGGGAGATGAGTTCGGTATGGAAGGCTCAATTGTCTACGCTGGCTCACAGGTGATTGCCACTGAAATCCCCAACGATTTGCAAGTTGAGATTGAGGTGATTTACGGAACTCAAGAAATTGATTTGGTTGTCGATGTCGATTCAGAAGGAAGATTCTCTGGGTCGATGATACTGCCTGCTAGAGTCCCACTCCACCCCGAGATGGCAGTCTCGACTTACGTGCTGAACGTACCCGGTAGCGGCTCATCAGTGCCCAACACTGACGCTTCGGTAACTGTCGACAGTAAGAATCCACAGGCGCTGTTCAATCTGGCCGATTACCCCGATTCATCGCTTACTCTGCTGGATTCAGATTTACTAGGAGATGTCACTGTAACTGTGACTATGGTAGATGAAATTGGAATGATGAATGGTCCGTTACAGGTTTCTTGGGTCTTCGTACGCAATAACAACCCGGTTGCAGGCACTGAGGACAGTGGAGAGCTGACAATGATAATTGATGGAGAAACCAATGATGTGTACCAGTCCTCACTAGACCTTAATCCGATGAATGATATGAGAATCGAGGCTGGAGATTACATCTTCTTCTGGATTACTTCTACCGACAAGTCCGGCAATGAGATCATCGGCCAAGGTAGCGACTCTGCTCCAAGGCAAGTCACACTAAGGATAATGGAGTTCCTAGGATCATACACCCGTGCCGTAATCAATCCAACCATGAATCCTAATATTGGAGATATACTCACTATCGAGACTTTCTGGGAGAATCCGGGTAAGCGAGATGGAGAACTGGTCGTAGGTCTGTACGAGTTAGTAGACGGCACACAATGGAGGGAGGCACTATCGACGCTCAGTACTGGCAAGGAGACAATAGAGTTGCCCGCAGAGAGCTCTAGTGTTTCGGCAGTGTTCCAGTGGGAGGCATGGAGGGCAGGACAGCCCAATCTTTACTTGATTATAGACGAGGACTTCGACAATCCGTATCAGGCAATAACAGGAATCAATGTCAAGCAACCCGTAAGCGAAGAAGAAGGAGGGGGCGACTCACAGATTGTCATGGTAGCTGCCGTCGCAGCCGTAGTAGTTATTGCTGCAGTATTGGTGATGATGCGAGGCCGTACCGATGATGACTACTACTACGAGGATGACGACGATTCTTACTACGAGGAAGACTCCTGGGAGTACGAAGACGACGAAGAGAATGAAGACGACGAAGAGAATGAAGACGACGAAGACTGAACTCCGTCAATTCTTTCTCATCTGAGAATCGAGCTTGCTCAGAGAAGCCCACCTTGCTTGTTTATAGGCTAAAGGTGAGGGCTAATCCGCTCGAAGGAGCAATCCTTCAGATGGGATGCGCATGAGTGATGGGGGCGAAGCAGGTACTTTTGAGGAACTAAAAGGAGAGGTAGAGGAACTGAGGGCATTGGTCAATACTCTTCTCACGATAATCATGGAAGAAGCGGACGGTGTACAATCAGGAACCGCATCCTCAATCCCAGATCAGCCCAAACGTGGCTACTCTATGTAATCAGTACTGCACTGGTTCGGGATCCATACTTCGCCACAGGTACCAAGTGGCTACCGTCCTCCATGGAATCCAATTCTGTGATATCTTTCCGATTTGTTCGGCACTAATCTCATTCCCCTGATTATACTGCTTTTCTACAGCCCTAATTAGTCCGATATCCGTCAATGGCATTACATCTGGCCTGAGCAATGCGAAGATTAGCACCATTTCGGCTGTCCACGCCCCTACTCCTCTCAGAGCAGTAAGCTTGACTATTGCCTCTTCATCTGAAAGACTCTGCCAATCGATATCTTGGTAGCCCTCAGTCCAAGCGAAAGCCAGACCTGCTATGTACTCGGCCTTCATGTTCGAAAGCCCACATGAGCGCAACTCCTCATGAGAGCGAGCAAGGATACTTTCTGGCTCTAATTCTCCTACTAACTCCTCTAGTCTCTCTCTAACGGCGCTGGCGGCCACTGTTGAAATCTGCTGGCCCACAATCGAAACAATGAGAGTTCTGAATAGATTAGTATCTGAGGCCTGCAATGAATCATCATACTTCTCAAATAATCTTGATAGAACTGGGTCTGAGGATAAATCCAGTTTGGCCTGTTCCCAGTAATCTGGAATAGAACCCGAGGCCACATTATTCGCACAGTCACATACTTCAAGACGACTTCGCACTTCGTAGGCCCATGGACGCAGAGAGAGCATTACTCATCGGGGCAGCGGTTGCTACGGTTGCCTTCGTCGTAGTTGCCCTTTGGCAACCCGAGGCACTCGAACCCTCTCCAGACTGGGAAGTATCAGATGGTTGTCTAGGCGGCTTGGAGCACAGCGATGTCGGAATTTCGGAACATTACCACCCCAATCTGAAAATTATTGTTGATGGCAATCAATTGTCAATCCCTCAAAATACAGGGATAGATCAGTTTGGGTGTCAGGAAGGGATGCGTTGGATACATGTTCATGATTCCTCCAATACTGGCTTCACAAAGTTGCACATCGAGACTCCCAAGAAGTACAATGTCCCACTTGGGGCTTTCTTTGAGATATGGGATAGAGAGGGCGGACCATCCCTTACTTCAGACAAAGCATTTGACATAGACAGAAGCGGAGTTTCTGACTGGGAAGAGTTTGACATCAGTATGAACGTTAATGGCGAGTCTAGTGACAAGTTCGAGACTTACATCATGAACGACAGCGATCAGATTGAGTTGATACTTACTTCGAAGAGTTAGCCCTTGATAACTGCAAGCGGGCGTAATCTCGCAACAGGTCTAGCAAGCCCTGCTCTCTCAGTCAGTCGGACAACATCGTCCACATTCTTGTACGCCTCTGGCGCCTCTTCGGATAGGACATTAGGAGTCTTGGCTCTGACATGGACCCCTTGCTGCTCGAGCCTACCTATCAATTCCCTTGCATCCACACTTTTTCTGGCAGCCGTCCTGGAGAGTTGTCTGCCGGCTCCGTGGCACGAAGAAGCGAAGGCATCATTGCCACCCTTGGTCGGGCCTGCGAGGACCCATGAGGCAGTTCCCATATCGCCAGGAACTAGGACTGGCTGACCTACGGATGAGAATCTGGTTGCAAGCTCGGAATGATCACCTCCAAGAGCCCTAGTTGCGCCTTTACGATGGACGCAGCACTTGCATGTCTTGCCATGTACTACATGATCCTCAACCTTGGCGATATTGTGACTAACATCGTATACTACATCGAGATCACCGTCGGGGCCCAAGTGTTCTCGCAGCACACCCCTAAGCCTCTGGGTCAGAGCAGATCGATTGGCGAAGGCGTAGTTACCAGCCGCTCTCATGGCATCGAGATATGCTTCTCCCTCACGGCTGAATATCGGGGCTGCTGCAAGTTGCCTGTCTCTGAGTCGATATCCCCACTCGGGGGCTACCCAATCATCTCCGGAACGATTGTAATTCGATTCAATGGCAGCGACGTGTTCGCTACAGACCTGATGACCCAGACCGCGTGAACCGGTATGGATCATTGCAGTAATCTGACCTTCTCGTAGGCCGTATGCCGACGCCGCGAAATGGTCCACGACTCTATCGACCACTTGTAACTCGAGGAAGTGGTTGCCTGAGCCAAGAGTCCCCATAGCCTTCATGCCCCTTTTCACCGCTCTTTCACCGACTCCTCGTTCTTCACTCTCAAGCATCCCGTGTGATTCGATGACTTCGAGATCTCTGGATTCTCCCCATCCCATCTCGATTGCACCAGCGGCCCCACTGCCTAGGATGGAATCCATCTTCGTGTCATCCAATTTCACTCCTCCCTTACTTGATGCCCCTGCAGGAATCTCGCTGGCTAACATTCCCGCGAGAGTCTTTGAATTGATATCTTTGAGCTCAATATCCATAGAACACAGGCGCACGCCGCAGTTGATATCGAAACCAACTCCTCCTGGAGAAATTGCACCACCTAAATCCCCTGCCTCGACATCTGTGGCAATCACACCACCGATTGGAAATCCGTAGCCGAAGTGCCAGTCGGCCATGGCCCATGCCTCACCGACGATTCCGGGCATTCCCGCTGTGTTACACAACTGTTCAGGACTACGGTCATCAGTATGCACTGCCAAATGTTCAGCATCAGCAATAAGCAACGCATCAGTAAGCATCCCGCCGTGCTTTGAGATACGCATCCTCCCGTCAGCATCCTCGCTCAGATGCTCACGCCACGAGGCACTCATACGCGAATCGTGAAGCATCTTTGATTTCAACGCGCCGTAGAACTCGGTGCGTTAGAGATAAGTCTCTGAGTATGATTTTGACAATCGCTTTCAAGTCGAGGCATCCAATCGGTGAGTATAGAGGTGACAGTGTGGCGTTCGGAGAGATTCATATTCCGTACTGGGAAGAAGCCGGTTTCGTTCGTCGAACTTGCAGGGTTACAAACCAATTCTTCTGGACCAGAGATCCGAGTAGAGACACCTGCGGAGATTCTGTCGAGGACTCTTACACCTTCATCGGCAAGCCGATTATCGATGGCTACCCTATGCGAGGAAAGGCGCTCAAGGATTCGATGCGCGAGATGTTCCTCACCTTCTTCGAGCAGCGAGGTCACCAACGCGTCGCACCTTACCCTGTAATCGCCAGATGGCGAGACGATATTCATCTCACAATCGCTTCAATCGCCGATTTCCAGCCTCATGTGACAAGTGGAATGGTACCGCCTCCTGCAAATCCCCTAGGGATCTCACAGCCTTGCATCAGATTGACCGATGTAGCCGCAGTAGGTCGCTCCGGACGACATCTTTCAACTTTCGAAATGATGGCTCATCACGCCTTCAACCGTCCCAAAGACGGCGACGTGGTGTACTGGATTGACCAATGTGTTCGCTATTGCGACGAGATGCTCTGCGAACTTCTCGGCATCGATCCTTCTGAGATTACATACCTAGAGAACCCTTGGTCAGGAGGTGGCAATGCAGGTCCTGCCTTGGAAGTCATCGTAGGAGGGCTTGAACTTGCAACACTCGTCTTCATGAATTTGGAAGAGCATGAGGACGGAGATGTCGAGATCAAGGGACTGAGTTACAGAGAGATGGACCTACAGATTATTGATACAGGATATGGCTTGGAGAGATTCTGCTGGGCAGCGGCGGGAACTCCAACTATCTACGAGGCAATCTATCCCGAATCTATTGATTGGCTAAAGTCACTAGTCGGATTTGATGAAATGGTTTCTGGGTTAGGACTGTCGGCTGAAACCGATGTACTTCTTGGAGAACTGTCTAGGTTGGCAGGGATACTCAATATTGACGTGGGTACAGATGTCGATTCTCTGTATTCGATTCTTTCTCAACGCCTAGTGGATTCGGGCTTAGATATCTCTGTTGAAGAGCTAAAACGACTAACTGAGCCACTCTCTGGAATCTATGCAATCCCCGATCATATGCATGCTATCTGCAATATGCTTGGGGACGGATTAGTCCCCAGCAATGCGAAGGCCGGCTATCTCGTTCGAATGCTCTCACGTCGAGTATGCAGAATGAAGGCAGATCTGGGATTGGACGTGTCACTTGCCGAACTCGCTGCTCACCATATCGACACTCATTTGGATTATTCTGGATTTATTCAGTCTAGAGAAGGCACTCTGGCAATTCTCACTTTGGAGGAGCAGCGCTACCACGAGATGCTGCGCAAGGGAGAGGCTGCTGTGAGAACTGCTCTGAAGGACTTACCCGAGAATGCCAAGGAAGCGCCGGATGAGACTCTGTTCCGACTAGCTGAAGAGAGAGGCCTGAATCCTGACATGGTCGCATCTATCGCAAATGGTGCTGGATGGACACAGCTTGGAGTTCGAGTTGGATTTGCAGCTGATATGGCAGCAAGAAACGCTGAGCGAACCAAGGCAGCGGCATCGGCCAGAGGGCACAGCAAATTATTCGAATCAGAAGAATATCCTGTTACATCACTCGATTATTACCAAGATACGAGACAGACCTCATTCGATGCCTCAGTTATAGGGTGTAAAGAACTCACTGCGGCCCAGTTTGATACACTCGATCTATCGTCGGAAGTTAGCATCAAACCAACTCATTCGGTCGTACTCGACCGCACACTGTTCTATCCTGAGGGAGGAGGGCAATTGGGAGACCAAGGTACTCTGGGAGAAGTCAATGTAGCCGACACTAGGATTGAGAACGGCGTCGTTCATCATCTTACGGATGGCCCAGTTTCAGGCTCCACTACCGGAGTGGTAGATTGGGAGAGGCGAAGACAACTCATGGACCATCATACAGCTGTACATATCGTAGGGGGCAGTGCTCGTGCTCTACTAGGGCCTCATGTCTGGCAGGCGGGTTCGAACAAGGGCAGGCGCTATGCGAGAATCGATCTAACTCATTTCCAGCGTCTATCTAGAGATAATCTCGATGAAATCGAGGACCATGCGAATGAAATCATTGCTGCAAACCCATCAGTGGACAAGTTGGTTCTGGAGAGGGCTGAGGCGGATGCTCGTTTCGGCTTTGAGTTGTATCAGGGCGGACCACCTAAACATAGTGAGATCCGAGTCATCAGAATCGGTGAGCACGACGTTCAGGCATGCGGAGGTACGCATCATGACAAAGTGGGTGAAGTTGGAGAACTTCGTATAATTAGGTCCAGTCAAGTCCAAGACGGGGTCGAGCGTCTGCAAATCGTGGCAGGAGAGACCGCGCGCGAGCACGCCCGGGCGCAAGAGCGCCTTCTAGCTGAATCTAGTGAAGTTCTGGGTGTGTCTGCAGAAGACCTTCCTGGAACTATTTCACGGTTCTTTGAAGAATGGAAATCACAACAGAAGAAGATCGAGTCCCTAGAGGCTGAAATCGTTAGACTGCGAACTAGCGGAGGAGGAGAAGGCGCAGTCGAGAAAGAAGGAATAAGATACGCTGTACTGGAGGTTGACGGAGACATCAAGACATTAATGTCCATGCTCGGACAATTGACCCGTGACCTCCAGAAACCAACTCTGGCAGTCCTTGGAACAAGGGACGGCGGCGGTAAACTGATTGTAGCCAGTACCGAGGGCACCATCGCTGCCCAGAAGCACGATGCTACAGAGATTCTCAGAGCGATAGCTGACAAAATCGACGGCGGTGGAGGAGGGAGCTCCACTATGGCCCAAGGAGGAGGCTCCAATCCCGACGGAATTCCAGCGGCCCTAGATGCAGCTCGTGAGTTGCTCGGGTTGTGAGTACATGGTCGAACACATTGACGTCTCAAAGCGCGCAGCCGCCATCGAATATGCAATCAGGGATGTCGTAGTTCCAGCAGAAGAGTTGGAGAAACAGGGGCATGAGATAATCCGACTCAATATAGGCGATCCACTAGCCTATGAAGGACTCCCCACTCCTGATCATATGGTTTCCGCTTACAAGCGAGCCCTCGATTCCCAAGACAACGGCTACGGCCCTTCATACGGCTTGCCTGCCCTACGTCAGGCCATCGCACAGGTAGAGACAGCCAAGGGCTGGGCCTGCTCTGAGGATGATGTATTCGTAACTCATGGAGTTACAGAGGCGCTGCAAATCATCTTCGCCGCCTTCCTCGAAGAGGGTACTAAGGTTCTCGCCCCTGGCCCTCATTACCCCCCATACATGGCCTACCCACAGATGTACGGGGCAACTACGGTGGAGTATCGTCTGAATCCGAATGACGGTTGGCGAATCGACTTCGATGATGTTAGGGCCAAGATGGATGATAGCGTCCGGCTTCTTGTCCTGATTAATCCCAACAACCCTACGGGAAACGTAGCCTCAACAGCTGAAATAGATACACTTATCGACATAGCACGCGATTATCCCAAGTGCACAATCATTGCTGATGAGATATACGACGGCCTCGACTTCACCGGACAGATATGCTCGACAGCATCTCGATCAGACAGCACCCCTGTAATCACACTTAATGGAGTTTCAAAAGTGTACTTCGCACCTGGTTGGCGCATCGGCTACATGGCTTGGCACGACCCTGTTAACAGACTCGGATTGGTCAGAGATGGAGTTGAGCGACTACTCCGCAGTAGGCTCTGTGCATCGACTCCAGCCCAGCATGGTTACTTGGCCGGATTGATGGATGATCACGGCTGGCTAGATGGGCACCGCTCACGAGTCAAGGAAAGACTAGACTATTGCATGAAGAGAATCGGCGAGATTGATGGCCTCGAATGCGAGGTCCCCGGGGGGGCGTTCTATATGTTCGTTAGAATCACAGACGCGAAAATCGCTTCAGACAAGCAGTGGGTACTTGATCTGCTGCACCAGCAACATGTGCTAGTGGTCCACGGTTCAGGATTCTCTCCTGAATACGGTGCGGGACACTTCAGGATGGTATGTCTACCTCCGATTGAGATACTTTCCGAGGCATTCGACAGAATCGAGCGGTTTCTGGGTGATTGATCCATGGGATTGTTCGATTCGCTCAGAAAGATTCTACCAAGGCGAGCCTCAGTTGATCCTAAGTCGAGATGGGAGTTCCTCACTGATGGAACATGTGCAGACAATCTACGAAACAGCGAATCTGCTTGGCGAGTAGGGGCAAGCAGGTTCGAGTCAATGGTGCAAGGATTGGAGAAGAGGATAGAGAGTAGCCTCGGAAGACGACTCGCACATGCTGCACTCGAGCATGAAGAGCGATTCATGAGGATTGGTGACCTTTCCAAACCATCTGGACGCGATCCAGAAGCATGGTCGGACTATGTCTCAGACTGGGAGTCTAGAGGCCTAGGTAGATTCCGACTGCTCGATGATGAGCAAGATATCAGGATATTAGCTGAAGCCCCTGCCTCGGGCCAGATCTGTGCAGGCTCACTCGCAGCAGCTTGGGAGTGTGCTACATTCAGACGCCATCGCTTCACTTGGTCTGACGGCTCTAGTGGCGGTCTGATTGTCTCGCTAATTGAGCAGCACGCAGATGTCCCGAGTCCTAAGGCCTTGGATATCCCATGGAAAGAATCAGCCTCAATCGAGACAACCTCTGATGAGGGCCAAGATTACTGGGCCGATTTCCGTGCAGAGGATGGCGGAACTTGGTCGATTATGGGGGAGCGTAAGATGATGATTCACCTAGATTTGATTTCGCGCTTTGAGGAGTATTGCATACCGTATGTCAAAGACAACACCTTCGCAAGGTCCTATGACTACTCTTGTGACGGCCTAGGCGACAAACGTTCTGCGTGGTTTGGAGCGCTCGCTGACTCATCCAGAGAAGGGTTTGTTTCAGAAGGCCACCATGTTCTCGTTCGAGACCATACAGATTGGATTTCCATAGCCCGCCGACACCTTTCATCCCACGGGCTAGGAAGCCTCCTTGAAACCGAAAAAATGGACATTAATGGAGGAGTTCGGCTAACCTTCTCAGGATTGTTTCATCCCGCAATTGCAAGTGGGATACTGCTAGGCTGTTGGGAGCGTGCAAACGGCAGAAATGGAAGAGCAGATTTCTACCTTGTTTCGGGTAAATCAACTCTAGAATTACGCTCTTCCAGAGAGATTGCTGATTGAGGCCTAACGCCCAGAACCCGTGAAACATTATATCCGGTCCCAATGTCAAACGGACGGCCCCACAGGGGCCGGGTGTGTTCCGATGGCTCTGAATCACAACCAATATGCAGTTCTGGCAATCACCGTGACACTCTGTTTGGCTGGCTTCTACACCATCATCGACGCCGGCCTTTCGACCACTAATTCCGGTGGTTTCGAGGATGCGTCTGAAGATATTGAATCATTAGGAGATGGGCTTCATCGAGAGGGACAGGATTTCGATGAAGATGGACTTCCTGACAGGATGGAGCAGACACTTTACGGAACAGAATGGGACAATGCCGACACAGACGGCGACGGTCTAGATGATGGCTGGGAGATTGCCAATGGCCTAGATCCTCTAGACAATGGAGAACCCGTCAACAGTGAGATTCCTTTCGAGGAGCCAGATAATGAGGAAGAGACTGGAGAGCAGAACGAGACCTTCCCCAATCCCGACAATGGGCCCTATGGGGATCCCGATAGAGACGGCCTGACAAATACCGAGGAAATGCTCCTAGGAACAAATCCCAATTTACGTGACACCGATGGAGACGGACTCAACGATCGCTGGGAGTCCGAGTACACATTTGTAGTTGAGACTCCTTCAGGGGAAGTCACTCTACTCAATCCTTTAGACGGCAACTGGGACTGTTATCTTCTGACTCCCGAGGTCAAGGCCGAGATTGAGAACGACATCGGCTCTACTGAGTGGGAAGAATTGGGCGGCCAATTCGGACACTCGTGCGATGCTGTACTCGATCTCGAGCAGCCCCAGCCAGACAGTTTGAGGAATTACGTTGAGGAGAGGTATGACACCAATCCACTTGAGGAAGACAGTGATGGCGACCTCATTGCCGATCGATACGAAATCGCCTTTGGAGTCATTGAATTGGGTGTGCACTGCGGAGTCCCTGTCTTTGGTACAATCTCACTCTCTGCCCCCTATACCGAACATATGAGCGGGCACGGCGACAGGACTTGGTTTGAGCAGGACATGGACAACGATGGTAGGTTGAATGGACCCGGCGACTGGGATACCGACGGTGATGGTATGCCAGATGGATTCGAGTACTGCTATGCTATCGATTCTGATGGCTCACGCTTCCTGAACCCAGCCAATGCTACCGATGCCTACGGCGACACAGACGAGGACGGATTGAACAACGTCGAGGAGTACGAGGTCGCCTATACTTGGGGTCCTGAGAACTTCACCAATCCAATGAATTCTGATACTGATAACGATGGTATGCCCGATGGTTGGGAGCACATGAGTGGAATCCATCCGAATGACGGTAGTAATGCCGATGAGGACCCCGATTTCGACGGCTATGATGCCGACGGAGACGGAGGTGTACGATATTCCGAGTTGGTCGGAATCACAACTGTTCACGCGATCTCAGTTGGAATTGGCGACTATGTCCAAGTCAACAACACTGTGCTCTGGGTAAGGACAGTACAGAACAGCCAGTACGTGAATATCCCAATCAAGACCAACACCGCTGGATGGATTTACGCCATCAATGTTGAAATCGGAGATGAGGTGACTAGTCGACTTCAGGACCTAGCCGTGGTTGTCGAGGAACACGAGCGCTTCACCAACCTAGACGAGTACAACGCAAGGGATCGCGACTCAGACGGTTTCGCGGATGGAAGATCCACTGATCCATTGGTAGCGGATACTGATGGCGATGGGCTGATTGACGGGATAGAGGTGATTGGATGGACAATCAGAATTGTTGATCAAGGAGTCAGAGATGTAATCGTCAGAAGCGATCCCGGTGCATATGATACCGATAGAGACGGTCTTTCGGACGCTGCCGAGTATTACGTATACTTCACCAACGCAACCGATAGCGATACCGACAGCGACGGCTTGGAGGATTTCACCGAGGTCATCGACGGCTTCTACTGGAACGGCTCTACCTATTTCACCAATGCATCATCGCACGATACCGACCTCGATGGCCTAGCGGACGGCGAGGAGGTCATCGACGGCCTAGATCAGTACATTACTCACGCTAACGACGCCGACAGTGACGACGACGGATTGTTCGATGGAAGTGAGGTACTCAACATCCCACGTCCCTGGCAGGGGGCTACCAACCCGCTCAACAATGATACCGATGAGGATGGCCAGCCCGATGGTTGGGAGATGCAAGTTTTCTCTGTTCAGCACAACACTAAGAGCCATAGCCTGTGGATATCCGCAACCAACTGGCTACCTCCTGGATGTGATTCCATGATTGAGTGCGGCCTCGGTCCTGGAGGATGGGTCTGGTCTAGCTATCTGGGTGGATTCTCGACCTCTGGAGATAGAGATGGAGACGGTCAGATGGACCCCAAGTACTTCCTGCATGAGATGAATCTTTCAGGATTCACGATCCCAGCAACCGGCCGCTGGGCTCTCGATCCAGCATGGGGTTCTCTACCCGATTCAATTTTCGATATTGACAATGACACTCTGATGAACTCATTAGAAGCCCCTGACCGCTGGAACACTAATCCAGTGGACGATGACACCGATGGCGACAAACTCCCCGATGGCTGGGAGGTCGAATATTCCGAATTGGCTCTGAGCTTAGGATTGGTCGACAACAACACCCTAAGCGCTGTAGGAGCTAGAGGGCCGATGGATCCGAAGATGGTGGACTCCGATGTCGATGGCATAGATGACGGCCAGGAGGACTTCGATGATGATGGACTCAATCGAACTCATCTGCTGAACCGGTATTGCCCTGGATGGAACGACCCCCAGCAGTCAGAATGCCACATAGATCCAACTACTGAGGTCGGGAACAGTTTCTACGACGATCTGGAGAATTACACTAATTTCGAAGAGTTCCAAAACGGTACAAATCCAATCAATCCAGATTCAGATGGAGATCAATGGTTAGACGGCTCGGAGGTCTATCACCAAGATCAGGACGATGATGGAATGTGGGCTGGATGGGAGTATTACTTCGGCTTCGATCCGTTCGACCCCGCCGACGCAAACATAGACTCGGATGGTGACGGCTACATCAACAAGTGTGAGAACAAATGGAATTCCAACCCGAAGGATCCGACCAGCTTCCCGAGTCAGGGCGAGTTGTGCAGCGAATTCGAGTAACCCTCTAATTGTCACCAGTCTCTCTCGTCTAATCGAGGTTACAATGTCCTGGTGGATACTACCTACTACTGCCGACATCGGTCTTCGCGCTTTCAGTAGCGACCCATCAGGCGCCATGAGAGAGGCTGCATTGGGGATGCAGGAAATTCAGATGGTGACTGGAGCAAAGAATCACGAACTACCTCACAATGAATCTAATTGGACCATCGAGACTCCCACTCAAGATTTCGACAGAATACTCGTCAGATGGCTAGAAGAGGTTCTGTACAGAGGTCAAGCAGAAGGGAAATGGCTCAGTGATGCATCAATCCAGATTCATGATGGAAGAATTGAGGCCACAGTCACATCAGTTGATTCAGAACTAGTGCAGCGTGAACTGGAAATCAAAGCAGTCACTATGCATGAGATTGCTTTGGTTGAAATTGGGCCTGGTCAGATTATACCAGGAGTAGAACCCGATATCCCTTCTTTCGAGGGACCCGGGTGGATGGCTCAAGTCGTTTTTGACATATAGATAAGGCCTCAAACGGGTGTAGCAAACACCACTGAAACTAGTTATTTGGTGTTCTCAATCCTCTACGTTGAAGCGTTGATAAACCTCGTTTGTAGTCTGAGTCACTCGAATGAATGTAGTGCATTTGGGAAGGTCCTTGATCCTCCTAGCTCCAACATACGAGCAGGCTGATCTGACTCCCCCCAATATCGATTGAATAGTCCCTTCCAGAGGGCCTCTGTAGG
>CAYYAH010000014.1:0-19283 GCA_964470075.1 uncultured Candidatus Poseidoniales archaeon | reverse complement strand
ATTGTCCAAAATGCAAAAACCACAATTTCGCTAAGAGAGAGATATGTAATCGCTGCGATACTAGGAAGCCAGTTGAAGGAAAGGGTTCGAGGAAAACCAAGGGAAGGCAGCGTAGACCTAATCCAAGAGATAAATGGAAGCCGAGAAGGCAGAGTAGGGGCCGAAGAGGCTGACGTTGGCCTACCCGAGCATTCATGCATCTAGTGCCGTAGCATCAGATGTGGCCGATACTGCCGAGATGATCTGGCTCGATGCCCTAGAGGCTGAAGGAAGTGGCGACAGAGAGAGTGCTCTCGAGGCTGCCAAAAGAGTAGTCGAGATGGAACCCGAACATACCGACGGATGGATGGGGGTGGCTAGGTGGTCTCTTCCTCTAGAAAGCAAGGGCCGTCAGCAGATGCCTGACCTGAGTCAGGCGGCCAAGTCAATGGCTGCTCTGCGCAAAGTCGTTGATTTAGACCCAGAGCCATTCGATCCATGGAAGTTAGGCGGTGTTCTGCTAGTCGATCACCTCGGGATGCTGGAGCAGGGATTGTCTTGGTGGCAACAGAGGCGTGAGTTCGCGCCCTACGAGGTCGCGCCGGTAATCGAACAGATTGCCATACTGGTTAGGATGGGGTTATACGACGAGTGCGCCACTATGCTTGAGCAATTGTACAGCGAGGGCATGGAAGCTACTACTAGTGACCAATTGGCACAGATGGAAGCTGTCAACAGAATGGTTTCTAGAGCTGCTAAGATGGAAGAAGATGAGATCTTCAGGCCCCAGAACCCCAAGCACCCTCGCTGGAAGATTATTGAGAACATGAAGAAGCGGAAGCCGCTTTCTCCGACCTTCTTCCTGATTACTTTCGTCGCCCCTATTGTATTCCTTCTTGGCACGGTCGCGATGACTGTGATGGGAGGCTCGACCTTGGGCTTCATCCTCGTGTTCTTGTTCATCCTAGCATGTTTCATGATTATCACTAGACTGTCTTCTGGCCTGTTGCACAAACTCAATCGGCACGCTCTGGATTTAGATCGCGCTATCGATTACGAGACTACTTCAGGCAAGGTTTGCGTTCCCGAAGAAATCAGAGACAGCAAATTATACAATGCAATGGTGGCTAATCGAATGCCAGCATTGAGTGAGAGATTGGAATTGATTGTCGAGGGAGGAGACAAACTGCAAATCAGATGGGAGCCTCAACTTCCTGAATTCACCGTTATAGATAGCGAAACGGAAGATTCCGAAGAATCTGAGGAGTGGTGGTCAGACTCTGAGTTGGAGCCTTTGGATGATTAGGTTCCAGCGCTGAAGTCAGTCAAGTATGCCATCTGCTCAGTAGTCAGTTCATCGATTGATACGCCTGCAGTCTGTAACTTAAGGGCAGCCAATTCAGCATCCTGTTCAGGACTGATGTCGTATACTGTGTTCTCGTAATCTCTTCCCTCTTCGGCAAGTCTGCATAGCGCTAGGAATTGGTTCGCGAATGACATGTCCATCACCTCACTAGGGTGGCCTTCTGCTGCAGCTAGATTGACCAGTCTGCCCTTGGCTAGCAGGTAAATCGTACGCCCATCTTTCATTGTGTAGGCTTCGTTGTTATCTCTAATCAAAGTCGAGCCTGTCGATGCATGCTCCAAGTCGGCAATGTTGATTTCGCAGTCATAGTGACCAGTGTTACAAACAATTGATCCATCCTTCATGGAATCGAAATGTCTGCTTACGATTACATCCTTCATCCCAGTAGCGGTACAGAAGATGTCGCCGAATGCAGCGGCTTCGTCCATACGCATGACTCTGAAACCATCCATCACCGCTCTTAGAGCTGCGATTGGGTCAATCTCGGTGACAATCACATTGGCACCCATTCCACGTGCCCTGACTGCTAGTCCTCTTCCGCAGTGCCCGTAACCTGCAACGACGAAGTCCTTGCCCGCTAGGAGTACGCTAGTCGCTCTGATGATGCCATCTAGAGTAGATTGACCGGTGCCGTGGACATTGTCAAAGTCCCACTTCGTCTCAGCATCGTTAACTGCGATTACCGGATACAGCAACTCTCCAGCATCTGCCATTGCCCTCAGTCGGTGGACGCCCGTGGTAGTCTCCTCCGTACCTCCGATTATTCCCTCAGCAAGTTCGGGAGAGGAGCTGTGAACACGGTAGATTAGATCGGCTCCATCATCAAGCGTAAGTGTCGGCTTGAAATCCAGTGTTCGGTCAATGCATCTGTAGAAATCATCAGTTGACTGTCCGTGCCATGCATGGACGCCGTAGCCTTCACTGGCCAACCATGCAGCGACGTCATCCTGGGTCGACAAAGGGTTACATCCGGACCAACTAATCTCAGCGCCTGCTGCAGAGATTGTCTCAATCAGGACTGCCGTCTCCTTGGTGACGTGAAGACATCCGGCCACCCTCTGACCTTTCAGAGGAAGGTCGCGCTCGGCTACTTCTCGCAGAGCAGCTAGAGCGGGCATCCTACTGCGAGCCCATGCGACTTTCTTCTCGCCAGAGCTCGAGAGAGTCGGGTCAGCAACAGTGCTTTGCCCGGATACGTCCATGGCTGCCGCCCGATATTCAAGCACTTCAAGTTGCGTCTAGGGGCCTAAATCAGGTCAGCCGCCGCCTTTGCGTTGCTGCTCATAGTAAGACGCATAGTACTGCTCGGCATATGTCCGTGCAGTCTGTTCGTCGTATCCTGAAGCAACCATCTGCTGGACATAGGCCTCGACTGGGTCCATCTCCTCGACACCGCCGAATTGCTCGACGGTATCGACAGTGGAGTCGTCTCTACCTCTGCCTCTCATCACCATTGTACCAACGACAACGAGAACCAGAACTACCAAGCCAACTCCAGCGAAGAGCAGCATGTTCGAGTTGTCTCCCTCTTCATCGGGCCCCTCATCGGGCAAGACCGGGACTAACGTGATCTGAATCTCCTGCGAGAGATCGTATCTCTCCCCATCTCCCTCGATAATTCTGACATAGATAGTCGCTGCAATTCCAGTCTCCTGATAGAGGTCGGAGATATCAAGGGTCATTGTGAACTGCTGTCCATCTGCCAATGGCTCAGTGTTGTTGTACTTGCCAATCGTCTTCTGAGTCTGCTTCTGAACCGGAGTATAGTCAAGTACCGCTTCTGTCAAAGCTACCTGAATCACCACATCGTTGTTCTCAGCACCTGAGACTAAAGTACCTGAGATGGTTACCAATGAGTCCTTCTGGTTGTCGTTCGGACCAGGGTTGCTGAACTGCACAATCGGCTCGTCGTCACCGAAGTCCTCACCTACGACGATGAAGTACATTCGATGCTTCTCGCTCTGCTTTCCTGCCTTGTCATAGACAATCAACTCGACTCTAATCTCATTCTCTAGATTGCCATCAGGGCTAGCTGTAAGATTTCGGAACACATAGGTCCACTCTTCGCCTCCAGCGGCTGCTGGAATCTGGAAGACGTGCCCCTCTAGTGTTGGGTCCGAACTGTCCCATGGATAGTCGAAGAAGACCTTCCACTCGTAGAGTTCGATTCCCGTCGAGCCCTCGGGAGCATCCGGATCGTAACTCGCGCTTGCGTCGAACGAGATACTCAAATCGCCGGTGTCTGAAAGTCTGGCCCTGTAAATCGGCCAATCCACACCGGCAACTGTCTTGGTGCCATCAAGAGTGACGTATTCACTGCTGGTAGCATCATCGACCATGATGGCGTCAGCCATAGGTCTGAATTCATCAGCTAGTGTATCGTCTGTGACCAAGCGGATGTAGGTCATTCTAGTATGTCCATCATCGTCATGCAAGTATAGTGTCAGCAGCCACTCAGCTCCAATTCTACAATTAGTATCAGAGGTTGAGTCACCGACACAGAAGCTACCCAAAGTAGGAATTGATGGATCGAGTTGCTGAGTGTGGCTGTATTCACCAGCATCAATCAGCATACCATCCCAACCTGTGACGGAATCGTTGTTACCTGACTCGAGAGTCCAGTCTGCCACGATTCCCTCGACTGAGGTCATGAAGTTGAAATCAAGGTCAGAATTACTCTTGATGTACTTCGTAGCGTACGCACCAGTTACGGTGTCAATCGACTGAGTCTCACCGTTAATGGTCAACTCAAAGCTCTCTCCGGCAATTCCAAAGTCCGTCGGGTAAGGAGTGTGATGGTATGCGAGCATATTGGATAGTATAGGTATAGTCTCCCCACCGAACTCCTGAGATACACTCGGATTCTCCACGTCAATGGTAGTCACAATCAATCCGCCCGCACCTCTGTTACACAAAGATAACAGAGATTGAGATTCGTATTCTGAGTCTCGAATCAGAGTGTGGAAGGTTCCTGTGGGATCACTGATGCGGCCACCACAGACCTGTGGGATTTGGGTCAGTTGAACTTGGGCCGTGTCCAGACCTGCAAGTGCTACGTGAGAGCCACCGTTGATTCCGCTGAATGCGATTGGATCGACATTGCTCAGAATCGGATGGAACTGGTCGACGATGGTGATGTTGGTGTGCAGGATTCTATTATCCATGGTGAAGTTGACCTGGTTCCTCATAGCTATGTCCATTCCGAATGGCAGCCTGTTCGGCTGGTACTCGTTGCGGTATGGGCCTAGGTGCATCTGCACTGTGCCGCCTCCGGTCATGTAGTCCTCAAGTGTCTCAGTCAGGCTGAGGCCATCGCTCTCTCTAGTCTGATCCAGCATCTCATAGTAGTCGCCGTAGTAGACGTTGTAGTCAGTCTGCCAAGGCAGCAGGACCTTGTTGTAATGCTCGACCCAGTCGGGAGTACCGTAGGTATCCCAGTTCTGCATTCGCAACTGGGTGTAGGTCATTCCCATGGCCTCGAGGTCTTTCTTGACACTCTGTAGACGATTCTGATCAGTCGGATTCGACAGAATTGCAACATCGATGTTGTCATAGAACAATATCTCGAAGAAGCGGTCGTTTCCGGATGGTTCCAGTGATCCGTCCTCTTGAGCAATCTGGGCACTGAAACTGATGTTGTAGGTGTGGCCGTCGTACCAATCACTGTAAGGCGCTGTCCAGTTGGCCTGGCCCCTCTGATGAGGTGCTAGATCGAATGGACCATTCTCGCTGGATTCCTCGTAAACGGTCTGTCCAGTATCTAAATCGACAATCTTCATTGTCAGAGTGTACTCACCCGCGATGACACCGTTCAGTAGTGGAACTGCGAAGTCGTGGGCCGAGGTTTGTTGACGGAGGTTAGTTGAGTAGACGCATTCGTATGTGATGTCAGCAACGCACTCCAGAACGTCGGGCTGTAGCAGAGTGATGTCTGCACTAGCGATACTGAAGATTATCGATGAGTGGTTGTTTGCAGTATTGACTTCGGACTTATTGTACCATGCAGTCAATGGATCTGAATTGTTGAAGATTGTAGTCACATCAATCTTGTAGATTCCACTCGTGAAGTCGTGCGTACCAAGAGTTGCAATCTCCTTCTCAGCTGCATCCAAGCCAGTCACGTCGACTGTGTATGAGCCGTCGTCCTCGAAGGTGAATTGCTCAACTCTGATATTGTCAATTGCGAAACCGGCTAGGCCGGCGTTACCGTTGACTCCATCGTCGTTGGACTGGAATCTCCAAGTGAGAGTGACTTCGGAGCCAGACATAGTAGTACACTCATCTCTCCACTCTGAGGTGTCCTCACTGGTGCGGTTCAGAATGACAATGTGAGTCATATCAACTGTGACGGACTTCAGGATATTCTCTGAGTCAAACCACACAACAGAATTGATGTTGTCAGAGTGATCCCCGAAGTATTCGACTTCGTCGTAGCCGTTCAGATCGAAGTCCTCGCAGCGATGGAAGTTGGGATCTTCGGGGTTGGTGTTCTGAATCCCGTTCTCGTTGAGATCAGTCCAAGTTCCGTAAACGACTCCTTCGTAGTACTCACCGTCCTTAGTCCATGTAATCTCCAGATTAGCAGCATCACGGATAGCGAGGATGTTGCCTCCACTGTCCTTGAGGTAGTCGCCCTCGGCATAGTAATCGAATGTTAGGTACGTGAAGTCAGCTCCGAATTGGGCCACAGGAATAGGATCGAGGGTCATAGTCTCGTTCCAATTGTCGCCATAGCCATCGCTCGGGTGACCTAGCCAGTAAGCATGGCTGTTGAATATACCCACATTCTGAGGCAGCATGTCATTGGAGCCAGTCGAGTCATCGATTCGGCTTCCATTGGAATTGCCATCATCTGTCCAAATTGGATCTACTCCTGAGAAGTCCTCGATTGCAACCAAATCCGGTTCAGCATTCTGAATGAATGCCTCAAGTTGGAAGTCTGTCACTGTGTTGCCGCAGTTTCCAGCCTTGACTCTAATATCACGATCTCCTGAAGCATAACGCACACCGTTCTCAAGATCAACCCAATGATCCTCAGCCAGGCATGGGTCGAACAGGTTGTTCACAGTCAATTGGAACTTGATCTCGTCGTTCAGGTCATCCATATTGGTGAAGCCGGTTGGATTAGTCAATTCGGTCTTGACATAGTATGTTGTGTTGTCAATGAAGTCGGCTGTCAGACTGACCTCCTCGGAAGCCCCAGCAGCGAAGTTGTTGAAGTTCAGAGTCTGGCTGACGGTCTCGGAAGTCCCGAAGGTTACGTCTCTCTTTCTGATTGTGATATTGTCGAAAGCGAAGCCGTCCAGCCCTGTGTCCTGAGATGAGCCAACAGGACCTACTGAACCCATCAATCCACTTCGGAAGCGGAATCTGATGTCAATTACCTGCCCTGCGTATGGAGTCAAGTCGATGGATTCCAACTCGTTGAGGTCTTCGGAAGTTCCACCGCCCTCGGTATAGTTGATCCAACCAGTTGCTGTGTTGGAGTAGAAATTACCATTGTATGTGTTGTATTCAGGATCTACTCCCTGAGCCAGAATGCGGAAGTATCGCTCGTTGTCCCATCCACCGTTGAAGAAGACGGATTCCCAACCGTTGCCATCACTCCATACTTCGATACCACAGGAGTCCTCGTAGAGCCATCTCTCGACGACGGAGTATTGCTCGGCTAGATATAGCTCAAAGAATGCGGCGGTGCACATCACGGAGAGGTCCATGTATGCCGCGTCGGCCCCGGTCAGGTCGACATTCTCGAGAATTAGTGCCTCATCCATGTTATTGTAATAGCCAGAGTTATTCTCATCGTCGCCACCGTAGTCAATACCTGCCCAGTAGTAATTCGTCGGGTTACTGTCAGCCTCATACCAAGAAACGTTCTCAGTGGCGGCAGTCGAGTTTGTCTCGATGTGCCACGATGAAGCTCCATCCCCGTACATGCCAGTGTATGAGTGCTTGGCAAATGCGCAGTTAGGGCAGTTGGTTGTATCCTCGTTGCCCTCGAAGTCGTTGGAGTAAACCACAGTATCTGTTCCTCCTAGAACTTCCTTTACTTCCAAATCGACATCAATCGACCCGCTCAGAGGGTTGAGTCCAGTATTCTTCACTGTCACATTGACCCATCGAGTTCCCTCGCCGATCTCAGCTTGTCCGGTAGATGGGTTGTAAGCCGCAGGAGCGATTGTGACTCCGGTGATACCAACATCCTCGTTATCGAGAGTCAGGACCGAGAGGAAGTCTCCAGCTCCTGCCCATCCTTGAGTGTCAAGCCACATCGCATTGTTTGCGAATCTGTACGAGTAGTCCTTCTGTCCGATGATAATTTCGTAAGCGCTGTTTTCTCCACCTGCGAGCTGCCCAGGGATAGCCATAGTTGGCCTGCGTCCGACATCGAATGAAAGCGAAGATAGGTAGCCAGGCCCATTCGGGTTGGCTAGTACAATCTCGACCGAGTTTATCTCTCTCAGATTGTCTAGCAATAGGTAGGTCTGGTTCTGAGCTGATGAGTCCTGAACTCTTGTCAGAGTTAACTCGGTCGGCACGAAGAAGTCTACTTCGCCATCTTGATTCACATCGACAATAGTGATATCTGCACCCAGATAGTCTCCTAAGAAAACATAGTTCTGCGTGTTCCAACTAGTTCCCGACTTAGTAGCGTAGGAGATGTTCCCAGTGATTCCATCCACGGCTGCAATCATGTCGATTTCGCCGTCGTCATTGGTGTCGGCGATATCCATTCCGTAAAGTGGGTAGTTGTGCTCAGCGTCTAGCTTGAATTCGTGAATTCCCTGAGCAGTTGCATCTAGCGGATTAGGGTAAGTCTTGGTCAAACAGTCGAATTCTAAGACAGTCATGTTATCGTAGTGTCCGACCGAGGTTCCAACTCCAGTGTTGTAAGGAGGAGTCCTGAGCAACCAGAGGTCTAAGTCTTCACAATCCCCTAGGCTACCACCAGGTAAACCGCTACCTTGAACGGTCTCTCCCCAGTGACCGAGACGTACTTCCATGTACATCCCATTGGTCAATGGCACTGGAATCGACTGCTGGTTGGTCAGTAGGGATGGATCTGTTCCCCTGTAAATCTGAATATACTGGTTGGTCGCTGTTGCATCACTTGTAATCAGAATGATATCGTCATTATCGTCTTCGTCAATATCTCCGACCTCCATACCTAAGTGGTACGGGTTAGATACGGTAATCTCAGTGTCATCCCACTGGTTCACGCGCTCAGAGCAATCTCCCCACATCGTAGTTAGGTTGCCCGGTCGCACGAAACTCTCTCCAACGAATCTAATGTTCTCCTGGTAGTATACCAGATCGTTTACGTCATCTCCGTCGATGTCAGCGACTTCGACGTCGACTGAGTTTGCTGTGTCTACGAAGCCAGCTCGCATGGAGTCATTGTTTGAGATGAATACATCCTGCCTGTCTGCGAAGTTGCCTGAGCCGTCGTTATACAGTACAGTGATGAAGTGACCCATCTCGCTTACAGCGACGATGTCGTTATGGCCATCGCAATTCAAATCACCAACAGAAAGGTGTGATGGGTCCCTCTGTACAGCGTACTGGGTGATGTGCGAGGCACTCACTGCTGGCACTAAGGATACCATCAGTGAAGATAGCATCAACACGACCAGCATTAGGGCTGTGCGGGCCTCTTTGTTTCGGTTTCGGGCAGACTCAGACGTATGCAACATGCTCGCTCCGAGTTTCGGTCATCACTTATGCCTTCGCCCCCGATGAGTTCGACAACCCCTTTGGGGTTGAGTAGTGATTCAAACGTATCTTAATCACATCAAGTGGACTGCATCCAACTGGGGTTGGGAGAATATTCTGTCTCAGCACCGCCGTAAATCCTCTCTAATCTTCCCATCATCCAGAGCCTATCTAGGAAAATCGCCAACTCTGCAGCATCACGATTTAGGCGCTCTCCCAATGCCATCTCGAATGAGCTCAAGGGCAGGGAGGTATGGCCGTGTTCTCTTACTACCAAAGTGAGCAGTAACTGAATCCATGCCTCTGCAAGCGGGTCGCCCGACATTGTGTCCGACAGGGGCTCGACTTCTTCCTCAAGTTCATCAAGAATCTCGCATATTGCTGACATGTCCGGATCGCTGCTCTTTCTGCCTCCAAGTTCATCCATGCTAGTTTCGAGATCGAACTCACCAATCTTCCTGATTACTGATGGAATTCTGGATGGGTCTGGAGTAGGGCCTGGCAATACTGCCTCTCCCTCAGATGAAGGCATGAACTCAGACTCTATATCGCCGACTGCTGATTCCGGTTCGTCCTCATCAGGGTCGGCTAGTCTGGCAGCCAGAGGCTGCAAAACTCCAATGTCTCCAGAAAGCCCGATTTCTTTTCTCAATTCCTCTACCCATCGGGCCTCACCCTCAAGCAGAACATCGACGTCGAACTCTGTTGAACGAAATCTGAATCTGACAGTACCGCGCATCTCCATTTCAGCACCCTTCTAATTCCTGCGCAAGATTCGCGGCTTTCATGCTTCGGCCAGATTCCTCAGTACTGCGGGCAGAATTCCACCATTGCGATAGTACTCGACTTCGACAGGGGTGTCGAGTCTAACTACTGCATCGAACTGGACTTGGCTGCCATCAAATCTAGTCGCCGTGACTGTGATTGAAGACATAGGCTTGAGTTCTGCACTTGCAGGGATATCGAATGACTCTGTCCCATCTAGCCCTAAACTGTCTGCGTCCTCACCATCTGAGAAAGTCAGTGGCAGAACTCCCATTCCCACTAGATTCGATCTGTGAATTCTCTCGAAGGAGTTAGCGATTACTGCCTTGACTCCTAAAAGCAGTGTACCCTTTGCAGCCCAGTCTCTGCTGCTACCAGTTCCATACTGCGAACCTGCTAGGACGATTAGAGGAGTCTGATCGGCCTGATATCGAGTGCTGGCCTCGTAGATTGATGTGACTTCGCCAGTTGGGAAGTGAGTAGTGAATCCGCCCTCCGTCCCAGGAGCAATTTGATTCCTCATTCGGATGTTCGCGAAGGTGCCTCTGACCATCACTTCGTGGTTTCCTCGACGGCTTCCGAACGAGTTGAAATCTCTGGGTTCGACTCCTCTTGAGATTAGATACTCTCCTGCCGGTCCGTGATGAGGGAAGGCGCCCGCTGGGCTGATGTGATCAGTAGTGACAGAGTCGCCGACCTTAACCAGTACTCTCGCACTCTCGATAGACTCAATTGGGGCGGGCTCACGCTCGATACCCTCTAGGAATGAGGGTAGTCGTACATAGGTGGATTCGTCATCCCACTCAAATAGTGAGCCTGTCTTGCTTGGAATCGCATCCCAGCGCGGCTCACTGAGCACGTCCGAGTAGCGCTCTGTGAACATCTCGGGTCCTATTGCACTCTGTACAGTAGAGTGAATCTCGTCATCACTGGGCCATACATCAGCAAGCATCACAGGGCTTCCGTCAGGAGAATGCCCTAACGGGTCGGAGGAGAAGTCAATATCGAGATTACCTGCCAGAGCATACGCTACTACAAGTGGAGGGCTCGCCAGATAGTTGGCCTTGATCTTCTGATGTATCCTGCCCTCGAAGTTCCGGTTGCCGGAAAGCACGCTTCCCACGACTAAGTCGGCCTCGTCGATGGCTGACTCGATCTCGGTGTCGAGAGGTCCGGAATTACCGATACAAGTGGTGCATCCGTATCCTACCACGCTGAATCCAAGAGCATCCAAGTCTTCGGTTAGTCCTGCGGCATCAAAGTACTCTGTTACAACTCTGCTACCGGGTGCCAAGCTAGGCTTCACCCACGGTTTGATTGAGAGTCCTAACTCCCTTGCCTTTCGAGCAAGTAGACCCGCAGCGACCATTACACTGGGATTGCTAGTATTGGTGCAACTGGTTATTGCTGCAATTACGATATCTCCATGCTTTAGGTCGCAATTGCGCCCCTCGATTGCTGCACTGGCTGCGTTGCGAGAGGCATCCACTCCATGTCCCTGATGGCCAACCGGCGAATTTAGACTGGTACGCCAGTGTGATTTCATCGCCGACAAATCAACCCTATCCTGAGGTCTTTTGGGTCCTGCAAGAGATGGCTCAACAGTAGATAGTTCTAGTGATAGTGATGAGGTGAATCGAGGAGCAGGTGTGGCATCGGTGTGGAACATTCCTTGTGCCTCTAGGTATCTCTTGACGTTCTCGACGTGTTCCGGATTGCGACCCGAGAGTAACATGTAATCTAGAGTAGCTTGATCCACTGGGAAGAAGCCGCAAGTAGCCCCATATTCAGGTGCCATGTTTGCTATAGTAGCCCTATCTGGAAGGCTGAGATTGGCTAGACCGGAGCCGTGGAACTCGACAAATTTGCCGACACAGCCGTGCTCTCGCAGCATCTGGACTACACGCAGTGTCATGTCTGTGGCTGTAACACCCGGGCTCAGTGAGCCCTTCAACTCAAATCCAACTACTTCTGGAAGCAGCATGTAGATTGGCTGGCCCAGCATAACAGCCTCGGCCTCAATGCCTCCAACACCCCATCCCAGAACACCCAATCCGTTAATCATCGTAGTGTGTGAGTCAGTTCCTACTAGGGTATCGGGTATCCAGATATCTACTTCTTCACGGGCTACCGTGGCAATCCACTCGAGGTTGACTTGGTGGACGATTCCTCTTCCAGGAGGGACTGCACGGAAGTTGTCTAGGCTGTGCTGCCCCCACTTAAGAAACTCATAGCGCTCTAGGTTGCGCTTGTATTCCATCTCCAGATTACGTTCTCTGGCATCAGAGAACAAGCCGGAGACATCTACCTGGACTGAATGATCTACCACTAGGTCGACGGGGACCTGAGGATTCACTCTCTCGGGGTCTCCGCCCATCTCCACCATAGCATCCCTCAGGGCTGCGATGTCTACTACAGCTGGCACGCCAGTGAAGTCCTGCAGAATAACTCTGCTAGGGCTGAATGGGATTTCTGAGGGAGTCATCTCGGGACTCCATGAAGCGATGCGGACTACATCTTCCTCGGTGACTAGGAAGCCGTCGCATTTACGCAGAGCGGATTCCAGCAGGATACGTATTGAGACGGGCATATTCGCCAGTTCGCAGATTCCAGCCCTCTCTAGTGCACCGATGTTTGCGAAACGAGAAATGGAACCATCTGAGGTCTCAAATTCTGATAGTGCATCAAAGGGCATCGCATCGCTCAAACCATCACCTATGGTGATGCGGCATTGATTCAATCCATGAAGTTGACTCAGTGAAGGCCAGTCTAATCGTTCACGGTCACGCTTACTAGACGGACCTCGTCAATCGGGCGATCATTGCCGTCGGTAGGGACTTCACTGATTGCAGTAACATGGTCTAGTCCCTCCACCACCATGCCGAAAACCGTGTGGACTCCATCCAAGTGGCTGGGGGTGCTGTCTTCAGGTACGATGTAGAATTGGCTGCTGCCGGTATTGGGCGATGAGGTCTTCGCCATAGCTAGTGCTCCGGGGACGTGTAAGTGTCCATTGTCTGCCTCATCAGGCAGAGTCCAACTTGACTGGCCGCAAGTATCTGGAGAGTACCTGTTGCCGGAACTGTCGAATTCCTGACCATTGCAGTATCCAAACCACTTGCCTGTGTATCCTCCCGAACCGTCTCGATTCTCGAAGTCTCCTCCTTGAATCATGAATCCGTCGATAATGCGATGGAATATGGTGAAGTCGTATCTAGAATCCTCGGCCAGAATTAGGAAATTCTCGACATGCAACGGGGCATCGTCCTCATACAACTCAATCACGACTGTTGCAGTGGTCCTCTCTGTAGAGCCTGCTGGCATGTAAGAGAATTCGAGTGTAACGGTTGGGTTATCAGTGTCTTCGAGCCAATCGGATACAACCTTGAAGGAAACTAGGAGTAACATTCCTGCAACCAGCATTGCAACTATACCCAGAGGAGTGGGGTTACCCTCGTCGAACATCTGCATGCCACCCCCTAGAGAGATGGCCTGCTCATCCATCATCGATGCGAGCTTGTTCATACTGCGGCGAGTCTCCTTATCCTTTGGATCGAAACTCAAGGCATTTCGGTAGCTCTTGTGGGCCTTCTGCCAATGCCTCTTCTGACCTGCTGTATTCATCTCTCCAAGCATCATACCAGCATCGCCGGCATACCTCAGAGTGCGAGACTTCTGCATGTTGTTTTCACACGCATCCCATGCCTCGGATCGTAGAGTTTCTAGGGCCTTTTCTGGCTCGCCGGACTCTAATGACTTGTTGGCTGAATCCCATGCTTTCTGTAGAGCTTCGGAGATAGGCATACTGCGGCGGAAACAGCAATCATTGAAAATGGCAGCGATTGAGTTCTCATCCTAATTTGCTGGAGTTTATACGGGAATGGCTAAGACCAGAATAACACCGGGGCGTGCTACGAGACGCGGGATTGAGTCGAGTCAGACTATGGAGATGCATGGGAAGATGGAACGCATCTACAACGATTTCACAATTAATATCGCAACTGCAAACGGTACTGGTTCACAGTCGTCGAATCTAATCATCCTCAACTCGATGTTCCAGATGGGTGTCCCGGTCAGCGGCAAGAATCTCTTCCCGAGCAACATATCTGGCCTACCAACATGGTTCATCATTAGGGCTAGTGACAAGGGCTACCAGTCGCCCGGAGACAAGGCTCACATTCAGATTCTGATGAACAAGGACACTTGGGTTAAGGACTTGGAGAGTCTTGAGTCAGGAACCATTGTAATCTACAACGAGGATGTCAAACTACCAGTAGACAGGGACGACTGTCCATCCTTCGGAATGCCGATGACCAAGATGGCTAGAGGCATCAATCCGAAGCTTGCGCGTCTGATGTGTAACATGTACTACGTGGGTGCGCTTGCTCACCTACTAGGAATTGAGCAAGATGCTCTAGACAATGCCGTAGCAAATCAGTTCAAGGGCAAGGAGAAGGCCATCGAGTTGAATATTCGAGCAATCTCTGAGGGTCGCGATTACGCCGCTGAAAACTGGGAGGATGAGATTCCATACTGTGTAGAGAGCCGAGACAAAGACCCTCGCAGTTTCTTGGTCGAAGGTAACGAAGCGATTGCCCTGGGCTCAATCTTCGGTGGAATCAACATGCTATCCTGGTATCCAATCACTCCATCGTCATCTCTCGCCGAGGGGATAATCAAGTGGCTGCCTGAACTCAGAGATGCAGATGATGGTGGCTCTACATGCGCAGTCATACAAGCTGAGGACGAGCTTGCTGCCGCCGGGATGGTAATCGGTGCTGGCTGGGCCGGAGGCAGGGGTATGACTTGTACAAGCGGGCCGGGAATTTCTCTGATGTCTGAATTCATCGGGCTGTCATACTTCGCTGAGGTCCCAGGAGTAATTTGGGACATCAACAGAGTTGGGCCGTCCACTGGGTTGCCAACCAGAACTCAGCAGGGTGATTTGGCTATGCTATACGAAGCCAGTCATGGAGATACTCAGCATATTGTACTCATTCCTGGAACTGTCGACGAATGCTTCGAGCACGGTTGGAGAGCTTTCGACTATGCTGAAAGATTCCAGACCATGGTCTTCGGATTCAGCGACTTGGATCTAGGAATGAATTACTGGTCGACTTCTGGATTCCAGTATCCAGACTCTCCGATGGACAGGGGCAAGGTGCTTCGCTCACAGAAAGATCTGGATGCAGTCGAGAACTACGGGAGATACCGAGACGTCGATGGCGATGGAATCCCATACAGAACTCTTCCAGGAAGCGGTCTTGATCCAATCCTGTACAGAGGTACGGGGCACGACGAGGATGGAATCTACTCCGAAGATCCTGATGTTTACTATGCTACAATCTCTCGCCTGAAGAGGAAGATAGAGGGCACAAGGGACTTGCTTCCTCATCCTGTGATTAGAGAAGAAGAAGAGCAGGAGATTGGTGTCATTTACTACGGCTCGATGGAGAATTCGATTACAGAAATAGATGACATGTTGGAGTCAACCGGGTTGTCAGTTAGCACCTGTAGAATTAGAGCTCTGCCATATCACTCCGAAGTAGAGGCGTTCATTGAAAGACATGAGAAGGTAATAGTTCTGGAGATAAACAGGGACGGGCAGATGTACGGAATCCTACGCAAGGAACTGCCTGCTCATCTCGTGCCAAAACTACACAGCGTCGCCTACACCGATGGGCTCCCTCCACGTGCACGAGTGTATGCAGACATGATTCTCGACACATTGGAGGTGGTTGCTTGAGTGTGATGAAGCTCAATGTAATCGATCTTGAGAAGTCCGAGTATACCGGCGGCAAGTCGTCGCTGTGCCCTGGATGTGGTCACGACCAGATTTCCAACGTGATTATTCAGGCAGCATGGGAAAATGGAATCCCACCTGAGGGAATTGCAAAGATGAGTGGGATCGGCTGTTCATCGAAGACTCCAGCCTACTTTCTAGGAAAGAGTCACGGATTTAACACCGTACATGGCAGAATGCCTTCAGTCACTACTGGAGCAAGTATGGTCAACAAGAGTCTCTCATTCATTGCCGTCTCGGGAGATGGAGATACTGCCAGTATTGGAATCGGGCAGTTCATTCACGCCATTAGGCGCAATCTCGACATGGTATACATCATCGAGAACAACGGCGTCTACGGCCTGACCAAGGGGCAATATAGCGCTACAGTAGAGAAGGGTTCCAAGAAGAAGAAGGGCACAATGAATGAACAGCCTCCAATCGACTTGTGTGCGATGGCGATCAATCTAGGATGCAGTTTCGTTGCTCGTTCGTTCTCCGGCAGCAAGAAACAGCTCACTGCACTGATTCGCGCTGCAATGGGTCACCGAGGAATGGCGGTAATCGATGTCATCTCTCCTTGTGTTACTTTCGCCAACAATGACGAGTCGTACAAGTCGTACAATTACGTCAAGGAGAATGACGAGATTCTACACCTGCTCGATTACATCCCTCACTTCACCCCGATTGGGGAGGTCGACATTCCTGAGGGTGAGTTTGACGACATCCAGATGTTCGATGGTTCCACTTTGCGTCTTGAGACTGTGGGTGACGAGCACGATCCATCGGATCCAGTGTCCGCTCTAGCAGCAATCCACCGAGCCGAAAAGGAGAACAAACACGTCACTGGCCTATTGTATTACGATGACAGTTTGCAGACCGCCGACGAATCTCTCGAACTCACAGAAACTCCACTATCAGAACTTAGTGAACATGAGTTGCGTCCGAGTGCAGACGCGCTAGACAAGATTAACTCTGGATTCAGAGGAAATTGATTGCGATTTCCGAGTCGGATTCGTTGAAATAGCGAACCCGACTCCGTCGCTCGCTAGTCCCTTAGTGTAGTGGTCCATCATATGGCACTCTGGATGCCATGACCCTGGTTCGAATCCGGGAGGGACTACCAATCAGCGTCTTACTGCGACTTCATGTAGAACAGCGCAGCGAAAATCACATTCGGAACCGTGTTCAATAGAGTCTGGTCCCACTCGTGTACTCCCGAGGCTATCTCGTAGATGTTCAGGGCCAGTGCGATTACGAAGAATCCCGCTGCGTACTTGCCCCAAGTAGACAGATTGTCGGGGGCCAGGCTGGGTAGATTCCACATCAATAAACCGAACATGATGAACCAGAATCCTATCCACATGGACAGGTTCTCCAACTCCTCAGTCATCACCCAGCCAACATTGTCAGCCCACATCTCCGGCATGGCGATTCCCAACAATCCGCCGCCTACTCCCATTACTCCTGCTGCTTTGAAAACCAACTCGAGGGTCAATCCCCCTTCATCTCCTTCCATGCTGCCCAACCGGGGTATGAGGTAATAATCGTGGCGATACTATCCGAGATGATTCCTAAAGAGAGCGGTACAGCAACTGAGAAACCCAACTCACCATGATGATTATCATGAACCAGCCGAGGGCAGCTCGGGCCCACCTGCTTGGTTCCTTCTTGGGGGGGAAAGGATCGATTCCGGCATCTATGGCCTCGGCGATTATGGCGAGTTCCTCTTCGATGGTCTCGGGTTGCTTCATCTCCTCACGGCTCCGAAGTCGGATCCCAGCCTGAGACGTACGACTCCTCCAATGCTGCCAGTTTTGCCTCTTCACCACTCAAATCCACTTCGAGCGAACCTATGTTCTCTGAGATTCTGACCGGGTTGCTAGACTTGGGAATGGTGATTGCGCCAGCGTCCAAGCACCACTTGATGGCAGCTTGAGCAGGGGTGCAGCCAGCCGATTCTGCAATCTCACAGATTCTCGGATCCTCTACCTTATGCCCTCTCGCTAGTGGCGAGTATGCCATAGGAACTGCGCCTACTTCCCTGATTGCTGCTCGCAGTGCATTCCTTTGCAGCCACGGGCTAATCTCAACCTGATTTACCGATGGCATCAGGCTCGCATAAGACCTCATTGCATCGAGATGGTGGGCTCCATAGTTGCTGACTCCAATTGAGCGAGTCCATCCATTGGCCAGACACTCCTCCATGCCTTGCCAAACGGGAGCTCTCGCATCCGGGTCTTCGGGTGGAGCGTGGACGAGGTACAGGTCCATGTAGTCAAGACCGAGGTTCTCGAGACTCTGCTGGCATCGTTCGATAGTCTCCTCGAAACTATTGGCATGGGGACGTCGGAGTTTGGTTACGACGAAAATCTCCTCTCTAGGAATTCCTGACTCTCTGATAGCCTGTCCTACTTCGTCCTCATTCCCGTAGGCCATTGCGGTGTCGATCATCCTGTATCCTTGCTCAAGTGCATACAATACTGAATTCTTGCACTCGCCAGGCTCGCCCATGAGATAGACTCCCAATCCGAAGGTGGGCATCTTGACCTGATGTTTCCTTTCGCCGGTGCTTGTGCTGGTGTTCGAGATCATCACTAAGTCCATGTTCTGCGAAGGTTAGATTACGTATTCAATGGTTATTGTAGCGAGGTTGAAGGGTCATACCTCGTCGAAGGTACATGGGTGAGTTGCCCGAGGGTATGGAGATGCCCAAATCCGAGAGAGCAGCACCTCGCCCCTCAGCCTCAGTGATTCTCAGCAGAGAGCGCGAAGGTGGACACGAGATACTGTTGGGACATCGGGTGTCCGAACTACCTGCCTTCCCTGACGTCTGGTCGTTCCCGGGAGGAGCAATTAGTAGAGTAGACAGAGCAGTAGCGGAATCCTATCCTGAATGGCTGCATGAAAGGGATGACAGAGTCTCAGTGTTCGCTCTACTGAGAGAGATGGTAGAGGAGCTCGGAGTGGCACCGGATGGTCTTGGCGGGCTGACAGAGGTGCAAGAGAATGTTCGCGCTGAAGTATGTGCAGACAAAGCCAACTGGCGAATTATGATGGAGTCAGGAGTTTTGACCTGTGAAGAGTTTCACTGTGAGGTAATTACTGACAGAACAACTCCTCCTCAAGCTCCTGCTAGGTTCCACAACTTGTTCTTCCATGTCCCAACCGGAGATCCGGGAGTTAACCCAACCTTCCCGCCTGGTCGCTCTGAGTTCGATGAGTTCCGCTGGTGGAAACCAATTGACCTGATCTCTTCTTGGGAAGCCAACGAGATTCGTCTCCCCCCTCCTATTGTTACTCTGGCTCGTGATCTAGTCGAGGCAATCGAGAATGAGGGTGATTTGCAATCTGCTTGCGACGTCCTTGCTGCCGACCCACCTACTGGAAGACATCGATTCGAGTATGGCCCGGGTGTCGAGTGTGTACTCATACCTACGGACACGCTCCCGCCGGCTACTCACACCAACTGCTTCATCCTCGGAGAGCGCGGGGGAGAGAGGGTAATCGTCGACCCGGCTGCCAAGGACGAGGAGGGGTTTGAGGAGTTGGCGTTCAAGGTTCAGGAGATTTTTGATGATGATAGTTCGATTACTGCCACTATCTTCACCCATAGACATCCAGACCATATCGGCGACTTACAGCGAATCTCAGAGATTTACCAAGCCCCAATCTGGG
>CAYYAH010000013.1:0-19726 GCA_964470075.1 uncultured Candidatus Poseidoniales archaeon | reverse complement strand
AGTTTCAAGAAGAAGTCCAAGTCTAAACCCAAAGTCGTCGAACAGGACAAAGGAGAATTCGTCAGTATCGAAGTTAGCAGTCATGTTCCCGGGACCAAGGATAGATCTGCATTAGTGGCATGGCTACCCGACAAATGGGGAGAGATACGAGAGGCAGTAGAGCGGGCACAAGAGGAATTCGATGCTATCAATCTTGGACCAGTTGCCTACATGCACGACGGTTACAGAGTTCTAGCGATTATCCCGAGAGCGATACCTCGTGACTTCCTGTTGAGTCGGATGGGCAAGATTGGCCTGAGAATTTTTGAGAATGACCTGAGGAGATTCGAACATTCCTGGGTAAGGATTTCTGGCAGGATGGGGCAGGGAGAATGGGAGTCAGAATTGGAACCTGTGACAGTACTCGGTTACGAGGCCAGTGAGAAATGCATGCACCCATGGTCTGCACCTCATCTCGAGCTTTGTGGGCGTCTTGGGCTTCCGATTAGACAAGGATTAGGAGATATTGCGGGCGGTTCCGAGCCGTCAATCAGAGTCGCTGTCCGGCGCTGAGTTTATCGTCCGAGGCACTAACCGCGTATTTGTCCCAAAGAAGGAGTCCATCGGGCAATGACTGCAGATGCTACGCATCGAGAGGTAGGTACCTCACCGACCTCGGCGCCGGGACAGCGCCGGGGCCCCATAGGATGTGTAACCTGTGACTGCTGGTTTGGATTTGGCCCTTTTCTTGGTGTTAATGTTCTTCAGTGGAATCTGGTCTGCAATCAAGCTCGTAGATGAACACACCGATAACAAGTTGGTTTTCTTCATTCCCGCGGCGGTGCTGTCTCTGTTCCTACTTACTGGAATCGGAGAGGGTTTTGTGTTCTATGCATGCCTCTTCGCTTTTGGACCAATTATCGTGATGCTAGTGAAAGTAGGACTCGAGCAGGGCAAAGAGGGATTTTCAACTTCGGGATTATTGCCTTCCCCTTCTTCATATGGTCAAGGATCTGTGCCACTGGATCTCAACAGAAAACTTGCACCCAGTTACATCAGGGCTTATGACAGGTTGATTGGATATATTCAGGCCCGTGGAGGTGCAATAAAGTCTCGAGAAGATGGAAGACAGAGACTCTCAGAAATTTGGGGAGTCCCTGAATCGAATGTAGGGCGATTTTTCGACAGCCCCTACGTAATCAAGACACTTGGACTTGAGGAGTCCAAAACACCGGGCGAGGGTGGGATCATCGGTGACGACTGGTGGGAGAAGGGATATGATTCGGACGATCAATCGGGAAGCAAGTCGGAGACTGTGCAAAAAATTGAGAGCAAGATTTCCTCCGCCCCTGAGTCTACTGGAGATTCCTGTGGACACCCCGGTTGCTCTGCTGATGTCACCGCTTTCGATTTCCGATGCTACACCTGCCGCAACCGGTTCTGCTCCGAGCACGCCGGCTCCAGCATTGATTGCGATGGATGTGCAAACTAATCACAAGAAGACGCTCTTGCGGTGGAAGGAATTCTTTGGAGACAAACCTGCCTTCTTGATTGTGCTAACTGTCTCCTTACCGCTCTTGCTGTGACCATACATCACCTCACCGGGACTGACCTTGAAGTTCCACTGCTCCTCAAACACCTTGGCATCCTCGATATTGCGGCAGAGCACCTTGGGGACTGCATGATACATTGCCAAGGTGTTCTTCTTCCTGCGGAAGTACTTGGCGAGGACTTCAGGTAGCATTCCACTGAGCCATGTCTCACTGATGACTTTGACTTCCCTCGGAATGACATAACGGGGGTTTTCCAAGGGACCTAGTATCTCTTGCATTGCCTCTGCGAAAATCTCCGATTCCTCTTCTGTGGCATCCTCTAGATAGGCTCTCAACCAACCTCCGCCTCTGCTTCCGCCTCCTACCTTGGCATCGAATCCTATGTGGCCTAGGGCTTGTAGTGAGGTTGCTACGGCATTGGCAATCGCCTGGACTACGGATTCATCAGACCATTCTGCAAGTCCGATTCGTTTTGCAGTCGGGAATCCTCCTCCCAATGAGCCTTTGATTTCGATAGCTTCTCTGGGAACGGCATTGAACGGCTGTCCGATGCCCCATAACTCTCTTGTCAGGGGCCGGTTCTTAGCCCTCATCAGCATCTCCTCGTTGAAGATCTCCATAGTCTCAGAGACGCCCTCTGGTTGTGCTTCAGTGAAAGCGGCGTGAACGTGGCCTACTCCCTTCTCAATGGCTCCATCATCACAGACTCCATACAGCTGCTTGTGCTTGCGCTTGAAGCGAAGATAGTCGTCAAATCCCTTAGAGAACTCATCCGCTAGACAGACTATATCCCAATTGTTGGCCACCTTCTCAGGCCATTGCTTGTCGAGTCTGAATGATCTACCTCTCAATTGATTTATACTCATGCTGGTGGTTACTGTAGTAAGGTCGACTAGTACGTTGATTCTGCTTGCATCCCAGCCCTCTCCAAGTAGGCCTCTTGTCCCAACGATACACTTGGTCACCCCTTCTTGGAATAATTCTGTAATCATCATCGTATAGTAACGTGGTAGCCAATCCTTGCCTTTGCCTCGAATCTCAAAGTATCCACCTCTCTCGACATAATCGAACTTGATGTCCAGATTTCTGTCAGAGACCCACTGCTCAAATCGTGGGAATATCTTCTCCAGCAGGTCATCATCCACCAAAACTGTAGTTCCAGTCATTAAAACCGGGTCCAGCCGATCTGTCGACTCGGCACCAAGCACTGCTCGGTAAGCTGCTACTGCCCCTCCTGCATCATCGTCGAGCACGCCTTCGACCAATGCGGTGGCTGAAGTCTTCTCGAAGTCGGTCACAATTACTGCTCTAATATCAGGCCCTAGAGCCTGCATCTCTGCGATCAGAATATCTCTGAGCGCTTCATACTTGGCAGAAGCATATGCCATCACTCTGCCGACAGGGGATGCGCACAACCTCGGGCCGCTACCGGTGATTTGTACGCCCAGCATCCTCAACTTGCTCTTCGCATCGTCTGCAAGAGCGTGGTCCTCAGTGCTCTCGGATCTCATTAGCCCGTTTCTGATGTATCGATCAAGTATCGTAATCAGAACATCCATACTGTTCCCAGTTGATACAAGTTCAGCCGATGGAAGAGGGACGTCTGGAGGCAGATTCAGCCCTCCTGCTGCTAGGTATGCTCTAGCTGCATCAGCAAGTCGAGGATCTCTTCTCTGGAATGATTTCCAATCCTTAACTTTCCCTCCGGGTAGAATCAGACCGTCAAGAACTCTGGCGAGCCATATCTCAAGCCTAGGTGTGCGACCCTCAGTATCCTCTGGGCCTTTTCTTAACTGGCTCATGAGGCTCTTGAAGTCATCATCGACATTGGCGATGTACCTCAGTTCTTCTGGAGACGGGCGCACGAAATATGCCAGATCTTGGTATGGAGATAGGTTGTTGTCCCGAACAAGTGCAGGAACTGGAACTTCATAGTCGACTTCTCCGAACAAGTCGAGGTATCGACTGGCTGAGGAATCGCTAGCCGTCTCAGGAGGTGTGGCTGTTAACCCTAGGACGATAGGATTGCCGAGGAATTCTATCATCTCAATTAGCACTTTACCCCAATGGTCCAACAGATGATGGCACTCATCGAGAATTACCAACCCGACCCCTACATCTGCGAGTCTCTTCAGGTTGTCTTGGGCTGACTCATGTAGTACCCAAAGTGCATTACCATGCTCAGAGAGTGCGTCTCTAACTTTCTTACGATAGTGTCCCATTCTGTCTGAGTGGTACTCGGGGTTCTTCTCCTGCAGGTCGGCTATCCAGGCCAGCGCGCTCTCCTCATCTTCCGCCTCAACTGAGCCATCCTCTCCCTGAGTCATTAGGCTGGCAATCCACAGCTCCTTTGCCGAACCATCCAAATCATCCCCTCCTCTTTTCGGCAGAGTGACTGCCTGGTAGGTGAGGGAGGTCAGTATTCCGGGGTTCTTTGGATCAGTGCCTATTTCAGACTCTCTTCCATCAAGATGGAATAGCTCCTTCGCTCTCTCAATCCACTGAGCTTGAATCGCTGAGTTCGGACTCAGAACCAATGTTGGAAGTCTGACCAAGTCTGACCAGACATATAGTCCGAGAACGGTCTTTCCTGAACCAGGAGGGGCTACGATGAGCAATTCTCTGGAGTCTGATGCCAATTCCTTTTTGATAATGCTCGACGAGGCCATTTGAGAAGGTCTGAGCTTACCTGAGAATCTAATTTCTCCAAAGTTATCACCCATACAATCACTCAGGGATGATGGTCTACAATCTCAGCTTTTAGAGTGGTTCCTGAAGGGATTATTGCACCCTTGCCAATTAAGCAGTCATCCAATTCGCAACCAGGCCCAATCGTCGCTCTTTCAAGAATAACTGAGTTGCGAACAATGCATCCTTCAGCCACAATTGCTCCGGGACCGATGGAGCTTCCAAGGACATCTCCAGAACTCTGTGAATCGGCCCCATACCAAGAGTTTCCTTGGATTTTACCGGATGAGAATCTCTGAGATGAAATGCAGGCTTGACTAGCCTCGATGAATGAAGAAGGAGTTCCTGCGTCCACGAACATTCCCTCGAATGGAAAACCGTTCAAGATTCCAGAAGCGGCTATCTTCTCGTAAACATCTCTCTCTATACTGTGGGCGCCCTCAGGCATCATATCGAATATCTCGTGCTCGAGTAGGTAGGTACCTGCATTAATGAGATTCGAATAGGCTTCCTCGATAGGTGGCTTTTCTTGGAATCTCATTATCTTCCCAGTATCCTCAATGTAGTCAGCCACTCCAAACCGAGACGGGTCCTCGACCTCCCAAAGTGAGATAGTGGCGATTCCTCCGTTTATTCTGTGAAAATCGAGCATCTCTTCGACCCTGAGACTGGTTATCAAATCCCCGTTGATGACGCAGAATGTGCCACCTGACAGATATTGGCGGCAGTTGGCAATGGCTCCACCTGTGCCCAATGGCTCCTTCTCTTCGACGATTACTACTTCGTAAGGCAGTGGAATTCCATCGAAGTGCTGGCGCATCTGCTCGACCCCATAACCTGCCGCAATCAGCACCCGATCGACTTGTGACTCTGGTAGGACATCGAGTACATGTTCAATCATCGACTTGTCCAGAATGGGCAGGAGGGGCTTTGGTACGCTCTCGGTCCAAGGACGCAGTCTTGTCCCGAAGCCACCAGCCAGAACGATGACGTCCATGTCTAGTCGTGCGTGCGGCTGCGTTTGAGCGCTTCGCGTCTGCGACATGCACAATCGCGATGCGTATCGTTGAAAGATGGGCTTCGTGTCGGGCGGGCGTGAATATCCACGAGTACCAAGGTAAGGCGCTATTCAGAGAGGAAGGGGTGGCCGTCCAAGAAGGCGTCCACTGTACTACTGTGGCGCAGGCATTGGATGCCTACGATACCCTAGGGAGCAAGGTCGTGGCAGTCAAGAGTCAGATTCACGCCGGTGGTCGAGGAAAAGGGAATCTCTACTGCCCCGATACAGGCGATTTACTAATGGAAGGTGGAGTCAAGATTGCCTTTTCACGAGAAGAGGTAGAGAACTATTCCGAGAATATCCTCGGGCACGTCCTAGTCACCAAGCAGACTGGCCCAGAAGGTAAGATGGTGAATAACCTGTACATCGAGGCTGGATGCGATATCGCACACGAGTACTATCTTGCCATCCTCGTTGACCGCGAGGAGGATGCGATCCTAGTGATGGCCTCTACTGAGGGTGGAATGGACATCGAGGAGGTCGCAGAGAATACTCCTGAGGCAATCCACAAAGCATGGGCTGACTCATCGGGGCAATTGCCTCCAGGAGCCAGTAGCTCAATGGCGAAATCTCTCGGGCTTACTGACGCCTCACATGACTCATTCACAGAGATGCTCGAGCGTCTCGTGTCTATGTTCGTCAGCAGGGACTGCTCGATGATTGAGATCAACCCTCTAGTCAGGGCCAGTGATGGTTCGATGATAGCACTCGATTCCAAGGTAAGTTTCGATGACAATGCCTCTTTCAGGCATCCTTGGAGAACAGCCATGCGAGATTTGTCGGAAGAGGAAGAAGTGGAGGTTAGGGCTAATCAATCCGGTCTGTCGTACGTCAAGCTGGATGGAAATATCGGTTGTCTGGTCAACGGTGCGGGACTGGCAATGGCTTCGATGGACGTCATCAAACTATACGGAGGTGAACCTGCCAACTTCCTCGACATCGGTGGAGGAGCCAATAAGGAATCAATCACGACCGCTTTCGGAATCATACTCGAGGACCAAAACGTCGAAGGTATACTTGTGAATATCTTCGGAGGAATCATCCGCTGTGATATGGTGGCTCGAAGCATAATCGATGCGTCCCGAGAAGTTGGCCTGTCTGTCCCTCTGGTGGTCAGATTCTCCGGTACCAACCACGTCGAAGGACGAATTGTCCTAGAGGAGAGTTCGCTTGAAGTCACGACTGTGGGGACACTAGCCGAGGGCGCTGAAGCAATTGTAGCAGCGATAGAAGAGGTGAGAGATTGAGTATCTGGATTAACGAAACTAGCAAAGTCCTAATCCAGGGCATTACAGGTAGTCAAGGAACCTTCCATGCTACTCGAATGGTGGAATATGGGACCGATGTCGTGGGCGGAGTCACCCCGGGCAAGGGAGGTCAGATGGTTGAATTGCCCGGACGAGATGTCCCTGTATTCGATGGCATGTCTCAAGCCGTATCTGAGACTGGTGCTGATGTCAGCGTAATCTACGTCCCGGCCAGATTTGCAGCAGCCGCTATTATCGAGGCTGCTGATGCATTCAACGAAATCAAGGGAGAGGGTCTGATTGTATGCATTACAGAAGGAATCCCTACTCTCGACATGGTTCGATGTGTCGGACACATCTCGGAAATGCCAGGAATCAGACTGATTGGGCCTAACTGCCCCGGAATCATTACTCCGGGAGAAGATGGGGGCTGCAAGGTTGGAATCATGCCTGGATACATCCACGCTAAGGGTAGAATCGGAATCATCTCGAAATCTGGCACTCTCACGTACGAGGCTGTTGCTCAGACCATGAGTGTAGGAGAGGGTCAGACCACATGTATTGGCATCGGGGGCGACCCTGTAAGTGGTACTGGATTCATCGACTGCCTTGCCGCCTTCGAAGAAGACCCCGAGACAGAGGCTGTCGTTATGATTGGCGAGATTGGTGGTACAGCCGAGGAAGATGCTGCGGCTTGGGTCGCAGAAAACTTCAGCAAGCCGATTGTCGGATTCGTCGCCGGAGCAACCGCACCACCTGGAAAGAGGATGGGGCATGCAGGAGCCATCATCTCTGGAGGCAAGGGGACTGCAGAGGAGAAGTTCGCAGCCTTTGAGGCAGCAGGCATTCACATCGCTAGAGATCCCTCTAGAATTGGAGAGGTTCTGCTACGGGTTCTAATCGAAGCCGGGCTGCGAGAGTCTTAGATGAGGTGTCGGCTGAGCCGGCACGAGGGAAGCATGGCCGACTTACTCGACCCGGAGTTGGATTCGATACTCGAAGGGACTTCGAGGTCATTCTATCTCAGCCTAGGTAAACTCCCGGCGAAGATTCGTTCTCAGGTCGGTCTGCTATACTTGCTAGCTAGGACCTCAGACACCATTGCAGACTCTGAGCGGGGCTCGCCTACAGATAGGCTCGCCTGGCTCAACCAATACGGCAGTTATGTTCAAGGCTCAGAAGAAAGTCTTCCTGACCTCCGTGAGTTGGCCGCAGTACAGCGAAATCCCGCTGAGGGACGTTTGCTTGAAGTAATAGATTCGTCCGTGGCTTGTCTGGATAGATTTTCTGACGAGGACCAAACTCGAATTAAGCGCTGTCTGGATATAATCATCAGTGGACAGAAACTGGATTTGGAGAGATTTGCCGAGGCTAGTCCTGACAACATGGTCTCACTCCAGAGTGACTCGGAATTGGATGATTACGCGTATCGTGTAGCTGGCAGTGTAGGGGAGTTCTGGACTAGCACATCTCTGGGACACTTGTTCAAACTCAACAAAGAGGATGAGAGAAAGTTGTACGAACTAGCTGTACGATTTGGCAAGGCCCTACAGATGATCAACATCTTGAGAGACATTCCGGAAGATTTAGCGATGGGACGTTGCTACATCCCGGCCCCATCGCTATCTGAGATTGGGCTGGTCCCAAGTGACCTTCTGGATCACACAAACATCGAGATTTTCGGACCTCTTTATTCACGATATCTAGACTTGACTAGAGGCCATCTTGAGGGGGCTGTAGAATACATCGAGATGCTACCTCATTCGCAGTTCAGACTGCGTGGAGCGTGTATGCTTCCTGTGCTGATTGCATATCGAACTCTGGACAAATTGAGAGAAGGAAATGTGCTCGACTCAGCGGACAGAATTAAGATTTCTAGAGATGAAATCAAAGATGTCCTCAGGCGAGTTGCCGTGGCTGTCCCATTCCCGGGTTCAAGTTCGAAGTTACTAAACAAGGCCAAAACTGCTGGCCGTAGTTGATTATCGGCGCACTGCGAGGTTGTTGAGGTTCTGATGCATGCCTCGCGCGCCCGTGGGTGAGTTTCAAAGGTAGGCTCTGGTCGCTAGTGGCCGAGCAGTATGCCACGCCAGCAGCATTCCGAATCGGCCCTAGGGGGCTCGGAGTACGATGAGCGCAGCATATCTATGTACGACTACGAGGATGTCCCTGCAACTGGACTGAATAGAGTACGATCTGCCGTCAGTATCACCAAGGAAGCTGTTCGTGCAATCAGCATCACAGCGCTTGAGGCGGTCAGGGAAGGAGCCCTGTTCATGGGTGTCATCGGGTCGAGAGGAGAGTTAGTGAATCCTTTCAGGCACATCGATGCTGCGATTTGGACGGAACCAGAAATCCCTAGTGAGATGATTGACACTGCTTACGATTATTGCGAGGAGTTGACACGAAGAGAGGCGGGTAATTTCTATCACTCGTTCAAGTATCTACCAGACCATGAGAGAAGGTCGATTATGGCCTATTATGCGTTCTGCCGGAGGGCTGACGATATCGCCGATGGAGACTACGAGGATAGTTTTCCGGGCGGCTCCTCTGATGAGCCGGAATCCGTGGATTATCGCGAGAAGATTGAGTCACTAAGTCCTGGTCAGCCAGTAGTTGAGCGCTCGACCTACAACGACAAGATGTCGCAATTATTCTACTACAGGAAGAAGCTCTCTAGTGCCTATGATGATGTCACCTCGACTGACCCCATCTTCATGGCGATGAAGGACACTGTAGAGAAGTACTCCATTCCACGGCAGTTCCTAGATGACATGATTAGCGGTATGGAGGATGATTTCCACCGTAACAGGTACCAGACCTTCGAAGATTTGTACTCATACTGCTACAGGGTAGCCTCAACTGTCGGACTAGTATGCATCGAGATTTACGGTTACGATGACCATCGTGCAAGAGAGTATGCCGAGTCTTGGGGAGTATTCATGCAACTCACTAACATACTGAGAGATGTGGCTGAGGATGCAGAAAGGGACAGAATCTACCTACCACTTGATGATCTTGCTAGATACGGAATTACTGAAGATCATGTGAAGAGCGGTAGTGCATTACTCGAGCATCCCGGTTGGAAGCCATTCGTTAAGGAATACATTGACAGGTGCCATCAATACAGAGAGAAAGCATTCAAACTACTCCCGCTGCTTGACCGAAAGTCGAGGTATTCGCCGGCGGCGATGGCAACTTTCTACAAATCAATTCTAAGTAAAATCGAGAAACTCGATGGTGATGTTTTCTCCGATAGAGTTCAACTGTCTAAGGCCGAGAAGATGGTCTTCGCAGCGTACGTATACGTCCGCTACCGTTTCCTTGCACTCTGAGCAGAAGCGGCTGCCGACGGCTAGCCAATGGAAGAAGTATTGAGTGAATCATCGCGGGGTAAAGAGCATGAGGGTTGCAGTTCTACTCGAAGATCGTTGCCAGCCCAAGAAGTGTAATGCTGAGTGCTGGGCCTTCTGTCCACCAGTAAGAAATGGCATCGAGTGCATAGTACTGGATGATTCAAGTGGTAAGCCTCTTGTCTCTGAGCCGTTATGCATCGGCTGCGGAATCTGTGTTGTGAAATGCCCATTCGACGCTCTAATTATCACCAATCTGCCCGAAGAGTTAGACGGTGAGATGACCCACCGTTACGGCGAGAATGGTTTCCGTCTGTTCAGGCTCCCTGCACCTAGAGAAGAGCAGGTTGTTGGAATCCTAGGTCCCAATGGAATGGGTAAGTCAACTGCAGTCAACCTGCTCGCAGGAACCATCCAACCCAACCTAGGTGACTGGACTATCAACTCCAGAGAATGGGACGAGGTTCTGGAATCTTTCCCGAGAGGGGAGTTGCGAGACTACCTAGGTCTGGTGGCCTCCGAGGGTGTCACCATCGCAGTCAAGCCGCAATACATCGATAAGTTGCCAAAAATCTTCGATGGTAAGGTTCACGAGTTGCTCGAGCGTGTGGACGACAGAGGTGAATTGCAGGAATATGCAGAATTACTTGCAATTGATCATGTGCTCAGTCGCAAACTGGGTGGCCTTTCAGGAGGAGAATTGCAGCGTGTTGCGATGTGTGCAACCCTACTAAAGGAGGCTGATGTCTATTTCTTCGATGAACCGTCTTCCTACTTGGATATCTACGAGAGAATGCGTGTTGTCAGAATCATCCAAGGTCTCGCAGAGCGAGGAAAGAGAGTCCTAGTTGTGGAGCACGACTTGGCGATTCTCGATGTGCTTTGCGACTTGCTTCATGTGGTGTATGGTGAGCGCGCAGCATACGGAATATTCACTCCGCCACGTTCTACTAGAACAGCCATCAACTCCTATCTTGATGGATTCCTCCCCGAAGAGAATATCAGAATCCGTGAGAAGTCCATTCAGTTTCTGAGAGGCCGTACTAGGGGAGAAGAGGTCGGCTTACCCATTCTGAAATGGGGAGGGATAGAGAAGACTCTGGGGGACTTCAAACTCGAGACAGGAGAGGGTGAAGTGAAGTCTGCCGAAGTAGTTGGAGTCGTAGGCCCAAATGCCACAGGTAAGACCACTCTCGTCAAGATTGTCGCTGGAGAGATGGAACCCGATGAGGGCTGGTGTACGATGGATGCAAAGGTCTCATACAAACCACAGCATGTGAGTTCTGATTTTGAGGGGACAGTACAAGATTGGTTGGATTCTGAGCTCGGGAATAAGTGGCGTACGGGTGAATTCAACACTCAGGTCATTCGCACATTGCAGATTGATAAGATGCTGGAATTGCGTGCGAAGAAACTGTCAGGAGGGGAATTGCAGGCTGTTAGTATAGCGATTTGCCTAGGCAAGGAGGCGGATCTGTATCTGCTAGACGAACCTAGTGCCCATCTAGATGCCAATGCGAGAATGGAGGCAGCCAAAGCCATCCGCCGAACTATGGAGAGCAACGAGAAGGCTGCCATGGTTATCGACCATGACATCTACTTCATCGACATCGTATCCGATTCCCTGCTGGTCTTCGAAGGCGAAGGTGGACAGAAAGGGAACGCTATTGGGCCCCTGAGTCTTAGGAAGGGAATGAACAAATTCCTTTCAGGGGTCGGAGTCACATTCCGCCGAGACCACGATTCTCATCGCCCACGAATCAACAAGACTGGTAGCGTCAAGGACAGGGAGCAGAAGGCGTCGGGAGAGTATTTCTACGCAGAATAGAGCACCATTGGATTATTGAATGTTGAATAGGACGTGACGATGTGACCGAGGAGCCAGTTGAAGAGCCTGAAGTTGAGGATTCTAAGGAAGAGGAAGACCCTCTGGCTGCTCTTGAGTCTAGAGTCGAAGAGCTCGAGAAAGAGTTGCAGTACTCAGCTGCTGAGGCAGTTAACATCAGGCAGCGTGCTGCTCGTGACCGTTCTGACGCAATCAGATACGGCGGGATGTCTCTCGCGCTGAGGATGTTACCCCTACTTGACAGTCTCGAGAAGGCCATAGGAGCCGTAGATGGTGAAGGACTGGAGTCTCTAGGAGAGGGCGTTAGATTAACTCTCGAGGGTGCTAGAGCTGCTATGGAATCAGAAGGAGTCGTCAAAATCGAGGTGGGCTCAGATTTCGACCCTACAACAATGGAAGCGATTGCTACTGTACCGGTGCCAGAAGGAAGTAAGCCTGGTTCTGTAATCGAAATCATCGAAGTCGGGTACATGTACCATGACCGCATCCTGCGTGCTGCTAGAGTGATAGTGGCCGAGGATGAGTGAGTGTCGAGCGATTTGATTGACCCAGATATTCGTAAGGCACATACTCTGCCTTCTAGATTCTACACTGATGATTCCTCATTTACTGATATCATCTCGGGCTTCGGCAAGTGCTGGCACTTCGCCGCGCATGAGAGTCAACTGGCAGAAAACAACGTTCTGCCTCTAGAGCATATGGAGTCTCTCATCGGCGAGTCAATGCTGCTGACTCGTGACGATGCCATCAGATGCTTGTCAAATGTCTGCACGCATCGAGGGATGCTGGTGGCAACTGAGTCTTGCAGCACTTCAACTCTGAGATGTAGTTACCACGGCCGGACTTTCGGACTCGATGGTTGCTTCCGTAATATGCCCGAGTTCGAAGAGGTTGAAGGGTTTCCAAGCCCCTCTGATAATCTAGCATCGTTCGACCTGAAGCGATGGAAGGGGTTGCTATTCGTGGGGAACAGTCCAAGACGATTTACCGATTGTCTAGAGGAGTTAGAGGCAAGGATAGGCTGGATGCCGATTGAGTTGTTTGAACATGACCTGTCCCGCCACCGCTCATACGATATCGATGCCAACTGGGCGCTATATGTGGATAACTACCTCGAAGGTTTTCACATTCCGTATGTGCACGAGGACTTACACGAAGAACTCGATTACGGATCCTACAAGACTGAGTTGTTCGAAGGTGGTGTGCTTCAAGTCGGCATCGCCAGTGGTGATGAATCATGTTTTGATTTACCAGAATCTTCTCCGGACTACGGCCAATCAATTGCAGCTTACTACTACTGGTTATATCCGGGACTGATGCTGAACTTCTACCCTTGGGGACTCTCTGTTAACCTAGTCATCCCTCTCTCAGTAAATAGAACTAGAATAGTCTACCACGGCTTCGTTTGGGATCGTTCAAAGCTAGGATCGGGGGCAGGGGCAGACCTAGACAAAGTTGAGTCAGAGGATCAAGACATCGTCGAGGCCACTCATCGGGGGGTGAGGTCTGGTGCTTACGATAGAGGCCGTTATTCGCCAACTAGGGAAACCGGTGTGCACCACTTCCATAGAATCCTAACTTCTTGACGGGAAATTGATAACCCATGCTAACGTGAGGCGGGGCATGAATGAGAGAGCGAAGTCGAGAATCGCTATACTGCTAGTAACATGCATGCTTCTTTCCGGTTGTGCCGGAGAAGGAGACATCGAGGAACCGCAAATCGAAGAGATTCCTGGCTGCATGGATGAAACTGCAGAGAACTACAACCCTGATGCTACAGTTACTGATAGGTCCTGCGTCTACGCAGAGCCTGAGCCCGAAGGCCCCGATATAAACTTGGATTCTAAATCTGAGTTCTGCGACGATGTCAACCCACATCACTGCATGCTGCCCTTCCCGGCCCCTGCTTTCCTCATGCATGATAATACAACATCCACAGGCTACAGACTAGAAATTCCTGGAGAGGCGATTCCCGATTCTGGATCGGTTGAATCGGGTGCTTTCCATATGCTCAACAGATTAGATGGTTACAGTCCATCTACACAGATTTTCACTACCTTTGATGTAGTGCCCGACATATCCGGACTGGCTGGACACAATAGTATCGGAGATTCTCTGGGCGAAAATCACGAGACTGTCTTGATAAATCTGGAAACTGGAGAGAAGTTACCTCACTGGGTTGAGCTTGATCAGAGGAGTCAGGATGACGAGCATACCTTCGTTTATGTCCGAACGTTAGGTGGTCTGGACCATGATGCTTCATATGGTGTTGCGTATCGAAACCTCGTTGATGCCGATGGTAACTCAATAGAGGGGTCGCAGGCATTTATTGCCCTTAGAGATGGATTGAGTACTGACTCCGATCAGATTGAGGATCAGAGGAGTCAGTATGAGTCTCTGTTCGAAACCCTTGCAGGCGCAGGTGTGGACAGAGTTGATTTGCAGGCAGCATGGTTTTTCCATACTGCCTCTACTGCCTCAATCCTGCAAGATATGGTTGCAATGCGTGACGATGCGGAGCAGCGATTGGGGGATGACGGAGTTGGATGCAATATCACTGAAGTCATAGACAATTATGGCGAGGATAACACCACATACAGGCTGATCAGGGCAACGGTAACCACTCCTCAATACATGGAGTCGGACTTCCCTCCCTCGGCTATGCGAAGAGATTCTTCGGGAACTCCTGAATTCATCGAGTTCAGAGAGGTTGTTGCAACAATTTTGATACCTCAAATTCTTGCTGATGAAGGAAGATCTGGATTGATGACTGTTCTAGGGCATGGATTCATGGGGAGTGGGGATGGCATGGTAGCAGGTTCTTCATTCCAAGCAAATATGACTGGGAGAGTGATGATTGGTACCGACTGGAAGGGCTGGAGCCATGACAATGACTACGACGCCTTGACTTACTCCCTGATTAATGTCGAGTATTTCCAACACCAGCAGGAGAGACATATGCAGTCAATCATCAACAACCTAGCGATGATTAGGACATTTTCTGGCGTTTGTTCCGACATTTCTGAGTTCCAGCATGAAGGAGTAAATCTCGTCGATGTTTCTGATATAGACTACTACGGCGTTTCATTCGGAGGCTTGCGTGGTCCTGCTCTAATGGCGATGGTACCAGAGGTTGATCGTGGAGTACTTTGGGTAGGAGGCTCATCTTTTACCCACCAGATTGAGAGGTCTACACACTATACCAACTTCGATGTTTTATTTTCAGAGGTCATTGCCTACCCATCTAGGAACGATAGGGGACTCATGATTGCAGCAATGCAGTCACTATGGGACTCCACTGATGCTGAAACATTCCTGCCATTCCATAGTGAAGGATTGGAGGGCATGGTCCATCCATTTGAGATGCTATACCTCACTTCGATGAATGATTTCCAAGTGTCTACATTGAGTTGCGATAGAGCCGTCCGGACGGCGGGACTGAGTAACTTGGAGGCTTCTGCATGGCACCCCTGGGGGATTGAACTAGACTCTGGTCCTTTCAGCGGTTCGGGAGTGGTTTACTTCGATGGAGGATTCCCCGCAGTTCCAGAAGGTAATCTAGCCGGGTCGCTGGATTACCACGGTCAGGCTCACGGTGCCCTAGGTGGACTGCCGGAAGCATACAATATGGCCTTTGAATACCTTGATTCGGGCCTCATCAGCGATACCTGCGATGGCTCGTGTACCTTCGAAGGTAGCTGGTAATCAGCCGACTGGTTCCCCGCCCTCGCCCAAGAATGCGAGGCGCCGCAAAGCGCCGTTACTGACCAGATAGTCGACTACAACTGAAGGTATCGTCTGAGATAGGATTGACCTAACTGCTTCCTCGTCACCAACAGTGGAGAGCATTCTAGCAGTCTCTCTAACTCGCCAGCCCTCGAAACTCTCACGGTTCTCCAGTGGTGCCGTCAAAACTTTCCATCCAGCGACCTCATAGAGTTCGGCTGATGTTGCATCGCTGGTGAATAATACTCCTGCCGCACCGTGATACTTCTCAGCATGAGAGACCCAGTTAGGAGGGTCCTCAATATCAGGAATGGAAACTATCTCAGCATCCGGAATGTCCGATTCAGATAGCCAAGCCCTGAGCATTGCTAATCTCTCGTCTGCACTCCATGGATTCTGCAATGACTCCTCTCTGTTGGATGAGCCGATTGCTATAATCAGAGGTAGGTCAGATGCGCTTTTTCTTCGCCATTCGCTCGCTGCGATGAGAAGCAATGCATGACCCCGGTGGAAGGGCTGGAAACGTCCGAGTACAACAACTCCTGGCGAAGGAGGCGTCTCAGGAGGAAGAGGGGTTATTGGTAGCTCGCTCAAGCCTCCACCTCCATCAAATCAGTTAGGGTATTAGAGTCAAGAGTCCAAGACGTTGGCTCGAGATATTCTCTTCCAATGAGCATAGAATAACCTTCTTCCCTGTGCCTTTCTAGGAAAGAGAACAGAGAATCACTCGAAGACCTATGTGCCTCCATTGTAGGTAGAATCCTTGGATCCTCGGATGGTTCCATTGTCTCTCCGAGTTCCTGCCTGCGACTCATCCAATCTAGGACAACTGACTCCGAGTACGATACTCTGTCTGAATTAGCCAGAGTGTCAGATAACTCTGACCACATTTTGTAACTCAGGAACTCTGCAGTAGAGATATCCCTTTCCAGCAGAGGTTCGACATAGAGGAATAGTCTAGCTTCCCAGCAGCGCCATTCTCCTAGAGAGCACCAATGGGCCAGATTCAACGCCAACTCGCTCGATGAATCATCATCTAAATTTTGATTGAGTAGTGTTTCTGAGCGGTCAATCTCTTCATTGGCATCGAACCACTCGAGTATGTCTCCCTCTAAGTCTACATGGAAAGGGCGGTGGAACCGGGGATCTACCGGGGGACGGATTTCTCTCAGTGATTGTGAGTTCATTCCATCAAGCAAGTCGCCAAGTGACATAGAGTGGAGGTTTAGCAGAGCATTTCTGTCGACAAGTTGCAAGATGGCGTCGGGCATCGGCTCCCCTCATACCAACCAACGGGCAGTATGCAAAGAACCCTCGCTCGGCTTTGCCGAGCGGTGAGATGCCACCGGATTCAATAACCCGGGGCCGGGCGTCGGATTCGCTGGAGAGCAGGAGAGAGTACCTTGGCTACTATCGAGGAACAGATCCAATCTCTTGAGGATGAGATTAGCAAGACCAAGTACAACAAGGCAACTCAAGGCCACGTTGGTAAGCTGAAGGCGAAGATAGCTGCACTCAAGGCCCGGAAAGAAAAGGCACAGGCTCACGCTAAGTCGAGTGGCGGAGGCCCGGGCTTCGAAGTCAAGAAATCCGGTGATGCATCGGTTGCTCTGGTCGGGTTCCCTAGCGTTGGAAAATCTAGCCTGATATCTATGTTGACGGGGGCTGATTCAGAGATTGGAGAGTTTGCGTTCACGACTCTGACCTGTATTCCTGGCTTGATGGAACACCGCGGTGCGAAGATTCAGATTCTGGATTTACCGGGTCTAATCAAAGGCGCTGCGGATGGCAAAGGCAGAGGTAGAGAGATTCTGAATGTCATTCGTGGTTCTGACATGGTCCTCTATGTCGTAGACCCATTCCAAGACTCTCACTTCGATATCCTAGACAGGGAACTTTGGAAGTCCGGTATGAGGCTGAATCAACAGCCCCCTCAGGTTTTCATTACTCGGACCAATAGAGGTGGTATCGTCGTGCGATCGACTGTAGAGCAAACCAATCTTACCGAGCAAGAAATACAGGGAATTGTACGTAGTTTTGGTATCGTTTCTGCTACTGTAACACTGCGAACCAACGTCACAGACGACCACATAGTAGACACGCTTGCAGGTAGTCGAGTTTACAGTCGCGCCGTTGTGGTGCTGAACAAGATTGATCTGGCTACTAAGGAAGACATCAAGAGAGCCAGAGAAATGCTTCCAGAAGGCTGGCCTGTCCTCGAGGTTTCGGCCAAGACAGGAGAGGGAATAGAGGCGATGAAGGACTTCATCTTCGATCATCTTCATTTCATGTCAATATACCTCAAACCTCAGGGTCAGGAAGCGGATTTGATCGAGCCTCTAATTGTCAAGGATACATCGACAGTGCGAGATGTATGCGTTAAACTGCATCGAGATTTCGTTCGCAAATTCCGTTATGCTAGAGTTAAGGGGCCTAGTGCCAAGTTCGATTGGCAGCGCGTGGGTCTAGACCACGTCCTGAAGGACGAGGATCTGCTTACCATCATTGTCCGGAAGTAAATCTACTCAGCGATGTATTCACGAACGGTACGCCTACGCGATACATGGACCTAGCATCAGGGGATGTCCTGCCCCGGGCTGCACTGAGAGGTCTAATAGAGCATATGAGAAGGAGATTCTATCTGCTAGTTGCAGTCTTCCTATTCGGCTTTGTAGCAGGATATCCTGCTGCATCAGAAATCATCGAGTGGCTAATCGAAAACGATGGATACCTACCAGAAGGAGTTCACGTTATCATACTACAGCCGATGGAGGCTGTACTGCTCAAGCTGAGGATTGCTGCAAACATTGGCTTGGCTTGCGTTGTACTTTTGATAATGATGGATTTCGGCTGGAATGGTCGCAGGGTTCTGTCTGAAGCATATAGGAGGAAGTTTGTTCCAACCGGAGGCGGAGTTGGGGGGCTTCTGTTCGTACTGCTAGGAATGACTTCTCTTGCTTTGGCTGGAGCTGCTTACTCAGATGGAATTCTAATCCCGATGCTACTTGAGTACCTATCTCAAGACGCTGCGGCCTCTGGATTGGAATCCACTTGGCAATTGCAGGCTTGGATTGGTTTCATCGTAGGCTTGTTCTTCGCTTCAGTAGTTGGGTTCCAAGTACCCCTAATCGTATTACTGATGCTCCGCTATGACTTGATTGAGAGGACCAGTATCACTGAAAATCGCGAGGTTTTGTGGTTCGCTGCCCTTGCTTTTGGCGCTCTTCTCTCGCCCCCTGATCCTCTCTCACTCTTCCTAGTCGGCGGGCCGGTACTAGTGTTGCTCGAGGCAGCACTAGTGATTGACAGACTGACTAATCGAGGCTGATGCCTCGGTTCCTTGCATCCTCGGCTCTGGCTGCGGCTCGACCGTCCTCAACATCTACCATACGCATCATGTAAGCTCCAATCAGAATGAGTATTGAGATACTCAGTACTCCGACCCTGCTGTCGTACATCACTGTCAGAGTAGCATACATGAGTGGCCCTATGAGGGCGGCAACCTTGCCGAAGAAGCCGAAGAAGCCGAAGAATTCCGCACTACGGGTCTCTGGGACCATCTGTCCAAACATGCTTCTGGCGAGTCCCTGAGAACCTCCTAGAAGAGTACCCATTCCACACCCTAGGAGAAGGAACTGAAGTCCTACAGAGAGCCCTAGTGGCCCCCAAACTGTATTTCTAGCGGTATCTGGAATCACATCTATTGGGCCGTCGCCCAGATTTGTAGGATGGTCAATTCCCAAGGCAGTTGAAGAGTCCAATGGACCACCGGCAACACTGGCGCTGTATCTCGAGTCTGCCATCGAGTCAAGTAGTGCTTGGACCTGTTCTGCACTTACTCCTGCGACATAGTGAGGCGTATCCTCGGCCTCGCCCCAAGTCCACCCATACAAATCGCTCCTGTTGTCAACCTCGACAGGTAGAGCCATGGAGAATTCTGTAGCCCATTCCTGTTCATTGAACTCCGAATCCGAGAAATCGGCTTTTTGGGCGATTTCATGAGCGTTCCAATTCACATAGACCACGTAAGACCCGCTCGAACTCAACCTATCTTGGAGCCATGTCTGGGACAAGTTGGATGGATTGTCAGTATAATCCAGAGGATCAGTACCTGCTGCAATCTCCTCGTCGTTGCTGAACCAGTCGCCGTCCCAATTATCCGAGTCAGGGGTGCCATCGTCATTGTAGTCCCATTCGACAAGAACATCGTACTGCTCGTGAGAGTCTAAGGCTAGAGGTGCGAAGGCGAGGGCGGCGAAACAAAGAATCACCCA